>CAZYYF010000178.1:0-2536 GCA_964650875.1 uncultured bacterium | reverse complement strand
TTACCATAAGAGGATTGATATCCATCTCTGATATTTCAGGAAAATCCATACATAACTGTGAGACCCTCAACAAAACATCGGTTATTCCATCCACATCTCTTTCAGGTATATTCCTGAAACCTTTCAGCATCTGGACAGTCTTTATCCCGTTTACCATCTCTTTGGCATCCATATCGCTTATAGGTACTACCCTAAAAGTCACATCTCCAAGAAGTTCAACGTATATTCCTCCAAGTCCAAACATCAGCAGATGTCCGAACTGATCATCCTTGCTAACCCCAACTATCACCTCTATTGCTTCTGAAATCATAGGTTGTATCTGAATTCCTTCTATTACGGCATCTTTTTTATATTTCTTGACTGAGGCTATTATTTCCTCAAATGCCTTTTCTGCTTCTGCAACTGTTTTTACGGCTATCTTCACACCTCCTGCTTCTGTTTTATGCAGAATGTCAGGAGAAACTAATTTCATCACTACTGGTACCCCTGTTTTCTCTATAACAGATTTACACTCGTGGACTTCTTTTGCAATAAAAGACTTCACTGTCTTTATACCGTAACAGTCAAGAATTTCCCTGCCTTCTATATCTCCCACAGTATTTCGTCCTTGTTTTTTTACATCCTTAAAGAGATTTTCAACTGTCTGTCTATCAACCTCAAAGTCCACTATTTTCCCCCTGTTTGTGGTACACCATCGGTAATAGTCATACATGCTTTTCAAAGACGCTACCGCCCGTTCAGGAAAAGGATAGTTAGGAATACCTTTTTTCATAAGCACCTGAATTCCTTCCTCCATCCTATGCCCTCCCATAAAGCACCCGACAATAGGTTTTTGATATTTCCTGCCTATTGAGACGACCTTTTCTGCAGTTTCCGGTATTTGCGTTACGACCTGAGGTGTTAATATCGCCATAACTGCATCAACCTTTTTCTCGGTTAAGACAATTTCCATAGCCTTACCGTATTTATCGGCAAGCGCATCACCGAGAACATCCACGGGATTATTCACGTTTGCGGCAGGAGACAGGAATTCTTTAAGATGTTGTTTTGCTTCTGCGGATATCTCAGACATTGACATTTTTTTCTCTTCAACGGCATCTACGGCCATCACCCCGGGCCCCCCGGCATTTGTTACTATGGCTATTTTATTACCTCTTACTGGAGGTTGATAAGCAAAAGCAATAGCGTAGTCAAAAATTTCCTGAACAGAATTTGCCCGTATAACACCTGCCTGCTGGAGAGCGGCATCATAAGCCCTATCCGAACCTGCAAGGCTACCTGTATGTGAGGAAACTGCTTTGCTACCTGCAAGACTACGTCCTGATTTTACCATCACTATGGGTTTTTTAAGAGAGATTTCTCGTGCAACTTTGATAAACCTCTTGCCGTCTTTAAGTCCTTCAAGATAAAGAAGTATCACATTGGTATTTGAGTCATCTCTGAATTCCTGTATGAGATCTGTTTCTGAAACATCTGCCATATTCCCGAAACTAACGAATTTAGAAAGTCCTATATTTTCTTTTATCGCCCAATCCAGAACAGCCGTACCGAGAGCTCCTGACTGGGTAATGAAAGAAATCTTACCTTTTGGCGGTATCTCAAAAGCAAACGAGGCATTAAGATTGCTTACTGTATCTATAATTCCTAAGCAGTTCGGCCCTATCAGACGCATGTTATACTGTTTTATTATCTGTTTGAGCTGTTCTTCTTTCTCTCTTCCTTCTTTTCCAGCCTCTTTGAATCCCGCACTGATAACTATCAATCCCTTAACGCCCCGTTCTCCGCATGTTTTTGCAACATCACATACCATATCAGCAGGAATGACTATCAAAACCAGTTCAGGTCCCTCAGGCAGATCACTGATACTTTTGTAACCTTTGAGGTTCAGGATAGTATCTCCTTTCGGATTAACGGGATATAAGGCTCCCTTATACCCACCGTCCACAAGATTTTTCAGAATTTTATATCCTAACTTACTTGGATTGCTTGAAGCTCCTACTAGAGCGATGCTTGATGGATTAAAAAATTGATTTAACATCTTAGACCCCTTTGTGTAGTGCGGTTATAAATTTAGTCACAAGCGTTATTGAGTTTCCCAAGCATAAGAGATTGCCAATGATACAGATTTACTGGGTAATGTATTATAAACATACACTTATTATAAATAGTATCTAAATAAATGTCAAAAGATTGTGCAGGAAGAAAAATTATATAAGTAAATAAGAAACAATGTATAATATATAACAAGAGATTTTGGTCCGTGAAGAACTTGGGATATATAGGTAACCGGAAAAGTTTTTCAGGTTTTATAGACCACACCAGTCATTGGGTTATTTATCCCTTTGGGAATTTTTATATCAAAAACAGGAAATGAATGTGTTACTCAACTTGTACAAATAAGGAGAACCATGGAAGAACAGACCATTTCAAAAGCGATTGTGGAAACCTACATGAAAGAATTCGTTTCTTATCTTGACACGGATGTTGCGATTGTGGGCGCCGGGCCTTCCGGGCTTGTATGCGCTTATTATCTTGC
>CAZYYF010000177.1:0-2594 GCA_964650875.1 uncultured bacterium | reverse complement strand
CTTTTGAGAGAAACATACATAAAAAGATGAAGGAGAATACATTATGATTGAAACAGAAAAAAAACAGGTGGTAATGAAAGATTTTAAAAGACATGAGAAAGACACGGGTTCGCCGGAAGTGCAGATTGCATTAATTACTGCAAGAATAGACGCTCTTAACGAACATTTTGCAAAATACAAGAAAGATACCAATTCAAGAAGAGGTTTTTTGAAACTGATTGGACAGAGACGTAGGCTTCTCAAATATTTGCAAGCAACAGACCCTACCAAGTACCAAGAAGTTATCACGAAACTTAATCTAAGGAAATAAACGAATGATAAACAAAAAAGTAGAAATACATCTCGGTGAAACCATTATGTCTTTAGAGACAGGTTTTGTAGCAAAACAAAGCGACAGTTCTGTATGGGCAAGGATAGGAGATACCATAGTTCTCGCTACGGTTGTTAGCAACAAGGAAACAACACCAAGTACAGATTTTTTTCCACTTAACTGTGATTATAGAGAATACGTATCTGCCGCAGGCAAGATACCTGGAGGATTCTTCAAGAGAGAAGGAAGACCTAATGAACGAGAAATACTTGTTAGTCGTATAATTGACCGCTCAATAAGACCCCTTTTCCCTGAAAATTATCTTAATGAAGTACAGGTGATAGTTAATGTATTATCTGCAGATCTTGAAAACAACCCTGATATCCTGTCTGTTAACGCTGTTGCTGTAGCTTTATTGTCATCTTCTATACCTTTCAATGGACCTATGGCTTGTGTAAGGGTAGGTTTCCTCAATGAAAGGTATGTGATAAATCCGACGTTCACCCAGATGGAGAAAAGTACTATGAATCTGATTGTTGCTGCAACCCGTGATTCCATAGTTATGGTTGAAGGAGAAAGTAGAGAGATTTCTGAAGAACAGTTTATAGAAGCGGTAGAGTTCGGACACAGGGAAATAAAAAAGATTATAGACGCAATAGAAGGTTTTACCGCAGAAAAAACAGAAGTTGCTGAACCTCAATATGATGAATCTGTGGTTCAATCGGCAAAAGAAGTTGTCTCAAAAAAAATAATGGAAGCATACGATTTTCCTGAAAAAAAGGCAAGGGAAGAGTTCTACAAATCTCTTGAGGAAAGTTTTCTTGCTGGTTATGAGGATGAAGAAAAACAAAAAGAAGCAAAAAACATATTCCAGTCAGTATTAAAAGACAACATAAGAAGGGTTATCCTTGAGACAGGCAAAAGGTTTGACGGCAGACAACCGACAGAAGTACGACCTATTGACTGCAAAGTTGGATTACTTCCCCGCACGCATGGCTCATCTCTTTTTACAAGAGGACAAACACAGTGTCTTGCATCTGTCACCCTTGGTACAAGTGAGGATAAACAGATTATAGACGGGTTACAGGAAGAATCTACCAAACGATTTATGCTCCATTACAATTTTCCTCCGTTTTCCGTAGGAGAGGTTGCTTTTCTCAAGGGTACTTCAAGACGCGAAATAGGTCACGGAGCATTAGCAGAACGTTCACTTGCAGGTTTTATACCGGATGAAGAACATTTTCCATATACCATAAGGATTGTCGCTAACATTCTGGAATCAAACGGCTCTTCTTCAATGGCTACAGTCTGCGCCAGCAGTCTTGCGCTCATGGATGCAGGTGTGCCTTTCAACAAACATGTTGCTGGTATTTCCCTGGGACTAATAAAAGAAGAAGACAAATATATTCTGCTTACAGATATTGCAGGAGAAGAAGACCACTATGGGAATCTTGACCTGAAACTCGCAGGTACGGAAAAAGGTATTACTGGGTTTCAGATGGATGTCAAGGGTTCTGGACTGACAACAAAAATATTAAAAGAAGCCCTTATGCAGGCAAATGGCGCAAAAAGAGTAATTCTACAAAAGATGTCGGAAACAATCTCTTCACCTCGTCCGGAAATATCCATATATGCACCCAGGATGCTCTCCTTAAAAATAAAAACAGACAAGATAGGTAGTGTTATCGGCCCCGGTGGTAAGACGATTAAAAAAATCATTGAGGATACCGGGGTAGATATCAATATAGATGATAATGGCATGGTCAAGATATTTTCTACAGACAGCAAGGCATGTGAATCAGCAGCCGATATCATAAGAGGACTAACAGAAGAACCCGAGGTAGGCAAGATTTACGAAGGAACGGTTGTTAAAACAACAGAATTCGGAGCTTTTGTCCAGTTCCTACCAGGCAAAGAGGGGTTGGTTCATATATCAGAGCTTGCTGCCCACAGAGTGAAAAAAGTAGAAGATATCGTTAAGGTAGGAGACAAAATAAAGGTCAAAGTCATAGGTGTAGATGATAAGGGAAAAATAAAACTTAGTAAAAAACAGGCACTAAAAGACGTATCCCCCTCTAAATTATAATTGTTATACCAATTCGTCTTGAAAGATATACCGTCTTTCGGCGTGGCAATCCCTCCGGTCCTCGCAATGACAACACGGGGTTCAGTGAATACTTACGAGAAGTCTTACATTGAAGTCCCTCACACGAAACAGCAAAACACCCTGTTCCCAAGAAGAACCCCTTTATCTGTAAGTCTATAATTTGTCTCAAACTCTTCC
>CAZYYF010000176.1:0-2602 GCA_964650875.1 uncultured bacterium | reverse complement strand
CGGCGGGAAAGTTGGTCCTTCGCCTCGAAGGGGAGGATGCGCCGCGCGAGGACGTCCGCCTGGCGCGCTGCTTTCCGTGGAGCATTCCCGACACGTACATCTCGATCCGCGACTCCAAAGGAAAGGAGATTGTCCTCCTCAATTCGCTGGAGGATCTCGACGAAGAGAGCCGGCGTGTGGCCGAAGCGGAACTTCGCGAGAAGGTCTTCAACCCGAAGGTCCTCCGCGTGATCGAGTTGGCCCTCGAGTTCGGCGTCTTCCGCGCGCGGGTGGTGACCGACCGCGGCGAAGTCACCTTCCAGTTTCGCGGACGCGACGACGTACGCCTCCTCGGCCCGACCCGCGCGCTCTTTCGGGACAGCGACGGCAACACCTATGAAGTGGCCGATTATTGGCAACTGGATCCGGCAAGCCGCAAACGCCTGGCCCCCTTCTTCTGATGAATGTGTCACAACCTGCCGGCGCATAAGATGTTGGGGCGGCATATGGACTTGTCATGGGATTTTCGTTAGACTGTTATGACGCGTCGAGATTGGCCGCATCCCGCGCGTGCTTTTTTTTCTGCCTGTGACAGAGAAAGCATCACAATTACGGCCTAAGGAGATGGCATGATAAAGCTTCGGTAGGCGAGAATGCTCCGAAGCCCCGCCGTGCGGGGGGGGATCGGAGTAGATAGGTCATAGGCTGTATCGTGAATGTGAGGCATAGACCTCGTGAAGGAGATTGGTCAGACCTGTGACCGAAGCGCCACCATAAGGCCGCAAGGACCTTGCATAGGAGTTTGGTGCTCGCCGAAGAAGCCGTCTACTCCGAGTCAGGAAGAACGGTTCTTGATGAGGAGAAGGAAGTCATGGCCAGGTACGTGGGAGTGGACTTGCACCGGGACTGCTTTACGGTGTGCATCCGAAGCGAAGCGGGACGGACGCAGACGCGCGAGTGGAAGCTCAAAGACGTGCGGGAGTTTGCCCGCAGGCTGAAGCCGGCCGATGAATTGGCCGTCGAGGCGACGGGAAACACACGGTACTTTGCCTCGGTGGTGAAGGAGAAGGTCGGGCGGTTCGTGGTGGTCAACCCGAGCCAGTTCAAGGTGATCAGCCAGTCGGTGAAGAAGACGGACCGCAACGACGCCGAGACGCTGGCGCTGTACCTGTCGAAAGACCTGGTGCCGGAGGTGCGGATGAAAGACGAGGCGCACGCGCAGATGGCATCGCTCGCGCAGACGCGCGACAAGCTCGTCAAGCTGCGCACGACGCTGAAGAACAAGATTCACAACATTCTTTCGGCGCGCGGGATCGTGATGCCGAAAGAGGCGTTCTCCGGCGAAGCGGGGTTGAACAAAGTCCTGGCGATGCGGTTGGGTCCCATGGTGGAGTTGGAGTTGCAGGTGATCGTGGAGCAGATTCGCAGCCTCAACGCCGGCATTGCCAAGCTCGACGGCTTAATCAAATCCGGCGGAGAGAAACTGCCCGGCCACGAAAACCTGACGAGCATCAAGGGGATCGGCCCGACGAGCGCCAGCATCCTGCTGTCGACTATCGGCGACGTGAAGGACTTCGCCGATGAGGGAAAACTGGCCTCCTACTTCGGCATCGTGCCGAAGGTGGACAAGTCGAACAAGACCGAGCACATCGGCCGGATCACCAAGCGCGGCAGCAAGATCGCCCGGACGACGCTGGTGCAATGCACGCTGATCGCCAAGAGATACAGTCCGTACCTGAAGAAGTACTACGAGCGGATCAAGAAGATGCGCGGAACCGGCAAGGCCATCATCGCCACGGCGAGAAAGTTTCTGGGGATCATCTACCAGACACTGAAGAACAACTGGGTCTTCGAGGATTTTCCCAACTTCGTCATCGCCGACAGGCCCGCGTAGAAGGAAAGGACAAAACGACATGCGTTTATCGCTTCCGGGGTGCCAGCGGGAAGGCGAAAAAGGCCCGGCGTCTGCCCGAGCCCTCCCCGCTGTTTACCCACCGGCCGCGGCGCTCGGGTCGCTCGCCAGCGTTGCCCTATCCTCCGGACCGGCAACGGCATCGTATCGCCTGGCGGCGATCATGGCAAGCCCCGCTGGAACCCCGCAAGGCGGCAAACGCGCCGTTGCGAATTCTGTGTCGTGGAGTAGACATTTATCATAGGAGTCGAAAATGTCCAAGTCCCTGTCTGTGGCCGAGATTCGACGAGCGCGGGCCCGGCTGGCCCGCCGCCTGGGGCGTCTGGGAGAGATCATGAAAGGCTCTCTGGTGATGCGCGCGACGCGTTGCGGACGGCCCGGCTGCAAGTGCGCCAAAGGAGAAAAGCACGGGCCGTACCTGTACGTGTCGGTGTTTCGCGAGGGGCGGACGCGGTCGGTCTACGTGCCGCAGCACCTGGAAGGAGAGGTGCGCCGATGGGTCGAAAGCGCCCGGCAACTCGAAAGCGACGTGGCGGAAATCACCTGGCTCAACGCCGAGTTGCTTCGCCGCGCAAGGGAAGAAGGCAAAAGGGCCGGTCGCAAAGGCGCCGGCTCGGGCGAATCCCGGGGATCGGGCCGCTCCAAAGGCTGATCGACGCGCGGCTGGAGGAATTGCGCGTGACGGTGCGGCGGAACCTGGCGGTGGTGACC
>CAZYYF010000175.1:0-2608 GCA_964650875.1 uncultured bacterium | reverse complement strand
TGATTATTCTCTTTTTAAAATATTAAATGAAAAAGAAATAAAAGAAGAGTTTATTAAAAAACTTTCTATTATTTTCTCAAATCTCTGTAAAATTCTAAATGTTTTTTTGTCAAAAAGGACTCTTCCAACAAGAGAAATAAGTTTTACATTGATGAAAGAAATTGAGAAAATTGAAACATTCCTTGATGATTATGGTGCTTCTCACAATAGAACCTTTTTTTATTTTAGAGAATTAATTGCTTCAATTAGATGGTTAAACATTGCTCTTTTTCACTCTCTTCATATATTTGCTCGTATTGAAAATTATGAATTACAAATTAAAAAAAATGAGAAGGAAAAATTTATCAAAGAATTGGAAACAAATACACGGTTTTACTTTTCATGCATTAAGAACCTGATAAAAGAATTAAAAAAAGAGGCAGGAAAATTAGGAATAGAAGTACATAATGAGAAATTTTCTGAGGAACTTGTATTGCCAAAGATTCAAAAGAAAATTCTTCCACCTGATTTAAATATTAACTCAGGAACAAATGGAGGAAATCAAATTTTTAATTTCCTTGTTAAATTTCTTGAAGAAAGTGAAAAAGTTAACTTTTTAGTCTGTAAAAAAATATATCCAGAAGAGGTAACAGAAGAAAATCTTGAAAAATTCAGGTCAATATTTCATCAGTTAGAATCAATGTATGATACTTTTATTATAAAAACAGAAATTGAAAAAAAGACAAAATATTTAATAACACTTAGAGGTTATATTGCTTTAATTTTACATCTCCTTGAAATAGGAAGGGCACTTACACATTTTTATGAAAGACATAGTGATGAAGTTAGAAAATATAAAACAGCAATAAAAATCACTAAAATTGTTGATAAAGAGAAAATTAAAGAAATTGTTAAAAACTTCATTCTTTTTTACTCATTATTTTTTATTTCAAAAGGGAAATCACTCTCTTATAAAATTTTCAAATCATTAGGAACAGAAGCAGAGGAATTTATAATTCAGACGGTTGTTCTGTTAATTCCAGCACATAGGATTGAAGATTTCCATATAAGGCCCATAATGCCAATAACACAGATAGCCAATAAATATAAACTTGATACATATCTTTATTTTCAAAGGAAAAAATATAATTTAAAAAATGCAATTGAAGTTGCAATTGCTATACCAGATATAAGGGATTTTTTAGTAAATAAAGATGTTGAACTTGTAGTTCAAGGTCCGGAAAAAGCAGTTAAAGAAATATGTGAATTCTTAAAAGAAAAATGTGGAGCCCAGATTCAACCAGAATGTGAAACATTTCCATTATCTTTAAAAATATCTCTTGACACTTCATTATAAAGTTTGTATAATATACATAAATGTTCTTTGAAAATTTAAATTTATGGTCAAGCTACAAAGGGCATACGGAGGATGCCTTGGCGAGTCCTGGCGATGAAGGGCGTGGCAAACTGCGATAAGCCCCGGGTAGGTGCAAGCAACCTTTGATCCGGGGATTCCCGAATGGGGCAACCCATCTGCCTGAAAGGGCAGATATTCTGCTGTAAATATAAATAGCAGCAGAAAGCGAACTGGGGGAAGTGAACCATCTCAGTACCCCAAGGAAAAGAAAGCAAAAGCGATTCTCTAAGTAGCGGCGAGCGAACGGAGAATAGTCCAAACCGAATAACGGTAATAGTGTAGACACTTTCGTTATTCGGGGTTGTAGGGTTCATCATAGGAAGGTCTACCTTCCTATCAGGTATAAAAATCTTTCAAGGTAGTTGAATAACATGGAAAGGTTAACCATAGAGGGTGAAAGTCCCGTAGACAAAACTTTGAAAGTACCTGAGATGAATTCCTGAGTACTACGGAGAAACCGGGAAACTCCGTAGGAATCTGGGAGGACCACCTTCCAAGACTAAATACACGGACTCGACCGATAGTGGACAAGTACCGCGAGGGAAAGGTGAAAAGAACCCCGGAAGGGGAGTGAAATAGAACCTGAAACCGTATGCCTACAAGCAGTCGGAGTCCCATTTTTGGGATAACGGCGTGCCTATTGAAGAATGAGCCGGCGAGTTACTGATTGTGGCAAGGTTAATCCGCAGAAACGGAGGAGCCGTAGCGAAAGCGAATGGTCTGAAAAGGGCCATAAGTCACAGTTAGTAGACCCGAAGCCGGGCGATCTACCCATGGACAGGATGAACCTACCTTAACCGGTGGGGGAGGTCCGAACCGGTGGTTGTTGCAAAAACCTCGGATGATCTGTGGGTAGGAGTGAAAGGCTAATCAAGCTCGGTGATAGCTGGTTCTCCCCGAAATGACTTTAGGGTCAGCCTCACTTTTTGCCAATTATTGGCAACGACATATTATATATGTCGGAGAGAATGGTGGGGGTAGAGCACTGATGGGGTAAGTCTGCCGTTAGGCGGGCAAACCCTTTCAAACTCCGAATACCACCATTTTTTAAGTGGGAGTGAGACTATGGGGGCTAAGCTCCATAGTCAAAAGGGATTCAGCCCAGACCATCAGTTAAGGCCCCTAAATCCAGGCTAAGTGGTAAAGGAGGTGGAACCACTTAGACAACCAGGAGGTTGGCTTAGAAGCAGCCATCCTTTAAAGAAAGCGTAA
>CAZYYF010000174.1:0-2631 GCA_964650875.1 uncultured bacterium | reverse complement strand
ATAGAATTAACACAGATATTCAGGCTTAAAAATTAATCCACTATTGTTGAGAGTAAAAAAAATTAAAAAAGGCAGACGGTCTCTGAGGGCAATGCAATGAAACTATCAGACGTGTTTATCCTGGCAGTGGTACAGGGTATTACAGAATGGCTTCCGATAAGTAGTTCCGGACATCTGATATTATTCCGTTATCTCTTTGGTCTGGAAGGCGATGTGTCTTTTGATATCTTTCTCCATTTTTCAGCCCTCTTTGTCATTTCTGTTTTTTTCAAGGAAGATATCCGAAGTATCATAAATGCCCTTATATGCAGTGGAAAAAAGAGCAGTGAATATCACTTTGTAGTCTATATCCTGTGCGCGACATGTATAACAGCTGTTATCGGCATCTTTATCCGCCCCTATATGGACTGCCTTGCTACAATTAAAACACTCCCTTACACCTTTTTGGTGACATCACTGATTTTATTCGCTTCCGGGATGAAAAAAAGCAGTGAGGAAATCACGATGAAAAAAGCTTTATTCATAGGGTTAATGCAAGGTTTTGCTCTTCTGCCGGGCATATCCCGCTCAGGAACAACCATCGCCGCAGCAAAAATGGCAGGAGTAAAAAATCAAGAGGCTTTCCGGTTTTCATTTCTTCTGGCAATTCCTAGCATACTGGGAGCAATACTTCTTGATATAAAAAAACTCCGCTTTTTGCCCATCTCTATCCTTGGGATAGGATTTTTTACCTCTTTATTTCTCGGGCTTGTATCCCTTTTATTCTTACGTAGGATTTTCCTTCGGGATAAATTTCACTTCTTCGGTTTTTATACGTTTGTTTTATCTATCTTGTTGTTTTTCTTCAGTTAGAAACCAACGAATAATCCATTGGTCCTTTTCTTTCAAAAAGAAACGAGAATATTTATGATTGACTGAGAATATACCTTTGGACTTACTTCAAACGGTATCCATCCGCCATACAAAAAATTTGAAAGGAAGAAACATCTTTAACATCTGAAGTGTTGTACTATCAACATCCGCAGGCGCCCAGAAATACGTGCCAAACAGAAGTCTTACCATTCCAGTTTCATCTAAAACTATTTCGTTCCTGCCTTTACCTTCTCGTATGGAAAGAATACCCTGTTGTTTGACAATAGTTGCCGATTCCCCATCCTTTATCGTAAAAGTTATTTCTTCACCTTCGGGAAAATGAAAATCTGGGTGTTGGGAAAATAACCGCAGGGTTTCTTTGAGATTGATTATCTTCAACATACAGCTTTTACTTATCTCCCAGTTAGAAGACGCTGCAAGTAATATATCAGGAATTTCTCTCATATCTGGGAAAACTAAAACAAAAGAATCATGGCCAAACCTTTCGTTTAGATACTTTAATATCCCAAGCAATAACTCACTGTTACCGCCATATTCTTTTACGGTTCCTTGCGCTCCACTGTCACTGGAAGCAATGGATAGATATGCAAACTCTTTTCCTTTTTCTGCATAATATGTGGCAACTCCCATTGCGGCATATAGGGCAGTAAAATCCTTCTTAGTACGTTGTTTTCTGTAACTATTTGTGTTGTAAATATCTATTATTTTCTCTAAAGCCTCGCTCTGTCCAAAATACCTTTTTGGATCTACCTGCTTAATACCCATTTTATTAATCCCTCTAACATTTATTCTTAAAACTATGTTAGAACCACAGTTTTCATAGCCGAAATACCCGTACCTATGCCTATCCCCCCATAGGACAGACACAGGATATTTTTCTTTCCTCATTCTGCAGAAAGATTCTTCCAGCAGACAAGACATATATCCTTTTCCTCTGTGGGAATAAAGAGTAGAAACATTGCCGATACCTGCAGTCTTTATCCTGACACCTTTTTGTATAAACATAAGGGGAAATATTCTCACAAGAGAAATAATCTGTTGTTTTTCTTTTATGATCAGAATATTTTCAAAATCCGTGTAGTCTTTCTTCCAGACTTTTAACCACCTTTCATTGAAAAAATTGAAAGAATGACCGTAGGCTTCTTCAAGAAACCTCTGTATTTCTTCATATTCTGAAGGCTTTGCGCTTAATACTTTCATTTTTTTCTCCTATGAGATGACGAAGAACAACCGCAAAAATCAGGACCACTTATTGTCAGACATTAAAATTTTCAACGCTCCTATAATTGTTTTTCTTCAAAATTTTTTCTACCCTGTCTATATCACCTTCGGTAACCTTAAGTATGAGGGCAGCCTTTACCCCCTCTTCCATGATGAATCCATATGCGTCTTCAATGTTGATACCCATATCTTCAAGGATTTTTGCAACCCTGTGAAAAGCACCTACCTTATCTGGCATTTCTACAACCACCACTTTTTGGAAAGAAACAAGAATTTTTCTCTCTTTGAATAGTTTAAAAGCCTTTTCGTTGTCATCCGTTATAAGCTTGATGATGCTAAAGCTCCCGCTGTCGGCAATAGTCATTGCCTTCATGTTTATTTTTGCCTTTTGAAGAATACCAGTTATTTTGTTTACTTTTCCAGGTTTATTTTCAACAAATATTGAAATCTGCTGACCCATTTATTCTCTCCTTATATCCCTTATGCTTTTTGTTCCAAACAGATAATATATCAATACGTTTTTTTTGTCAAGGAGAT
>CAZYYF010000173.1:0-2685 GCA_964650875.1 uncultured bacterium | reverse complement strand
TGTTTGCACGGATGTGAAATTACATTGAAGTTAACGGATGTAAGTATTCAGTGAATCACGTCTCGCTTATTCGAGAACCCACCTACGCCAGGGCTTCGGCGGGCACGCCCTTCTTCGCAATGTGCGACCAACGTTGAGGCTCACCCTTCAAGTTATAGGTTAAATTCTACGTAATAGTTTATCGCGCATCTCTACAAATTGTCACATTTACTTAGCACATCTATTATACCTCCCCTCTCTCATTTTTGTCAATTCAATATCAAAGTACCATCGGTGAAGGTTGAATATTGTTCTTCATTACAAACACAACCTTTATGGTATACGCTGGAAGATTTTTTTAATTGAAGTCAAATTTGTAGTATAATAAAAATTTGCCATCTGAATAGAGGAAAAATCATGAATCCATCAATATTAAGCCTGGTTGGTCTGGTATTATCTATTATTATAGGCATTCTGACAAAAGTCAACATAGGTTTGTTGTCCATAGGAATGTCTTTTATCGTATGCCTTCTTGTTAAAATAGACCCCAAAACAATAGTTGCAAGTTGGCCAAATAGTTTATTCATGATGCTCTTCGGTATGTCTCTTTTATTTGGTATAGCTTCAGCTAATGGAACACTGAAAAAACTTGTTGAAAAATCCACAAATGCATTGAAAGGCCATATACGATTTATGCCTTTACTGTTATTTTCAATTACAGCCCTTCTTGCAGCATTGGGTCCAGGAAACATAGCTGTTGTGGCAATGATAATGCCACTTGCACTATCAATAGCAAAAGCAGAAAACATTTCTTTTCTTCTGATAACTACCATGGTCATACTCGGTGCAAATGCAGGAGGGTTATCTCCCATAGCTCCCACTGGAATCATAGTAAACAATCTGGCAAAACAGGACAACCTATTTGTAGCAGGAACACTTTTTAGAGACATGTTTATAGTTGGTATTTTTTTTGGTATAGTGACCTATGTGCTTATGTCCGGATACAAAATACCTTATAAACCTGTAATAATGAAAGATGTTACAAAACCTTTCACCAAAGAGCAAAAAATTACAATAACAGTAACACTTGTAGCTATCATTGCGATAATGTTCGGAAGCAATATCGCACTTACAGCATTTCTCGCGTCAGGTTGTCTGCTTCTTCTTAGAGTTTCAACAGAAAAAGAAGCACTAAACCAGGTACCATGGTCTGCTATTCTGCTGGTTTGCGGGGTGGCTCTTATGGTAGGTGTGGTGGAAAAAACCCAAGGTATAGATGTACTGACCCACACGTTGGGCAAACTCGCTAATAAACATACAGTAGCCCCTATAATGGCATTCATTGCGGGACTCATGGCTCTTGTGTCAAGTGCATCAGGGGTTGTTCTGCCAACGCTCATACCTACTGTAAAAGGTATTGCGGCAGAAATAGGGGGTACTGTCAAACCAGAAGCCCTCATATCAGTGATAAGCATCGGTGCCCACCTGGTAACAGTATGCCCTTTTGCTACACTCGGGGCCCTTGCCATAGCATCTGCTGGAGATGGAAAAGAAAAAGATATACTTTTCCAACAGCTTATCCGATTAGCGTTGATATACCTGTTGATAGGAGCGTTAGTAAGTTATTTTATAATAATGTTATACTGATAGTTAGATTCAATCTTAACTTATGAAAAGGAGAGTACCATGGAAAAAAAAGAAGAGTTAAAAGGTAATATGATGATAGCCCAAAGTGGAGGACCCACGGTAGTAATAAACCAGAGTCTGGTAGCAGCAATATTAGAAGCAAAAAAACATAGACAGATAAAGGGTATTTATGGCGCGCTTAATGGGATAAAAGGAATATTGGATGAAAGATTTGTAGACCTGCGTAAGGAAACAGAAACAACCCTGAAGAAAGTAGCTATAACTCCCTGTGCAGCACTTGGAAGTGTGAGAAAGAAACCTACTGAAGAGGACTGTAAATCTATTTTTAAGATGTTGCAGAAGTATGATGTAAGATACTTTTTTTACATAGGTGGTAACGATTCAGCTGAAACTGCAAATATATTAAATGAAAACGCAAAAAAGGTAGGTTATGAATTCAGGTGTTTTCATATACCTAAAACAATAGATAACGACCTTCTTGAAAATGACCATACCCCGGGATACGGAAGTGCCGCTAAATTTGTAGCCATGGCCATAATGGGAGACAACCTGGACAACAAATCCCTGCCTGGAGTAAAAATTGATGTGGTAATGGGAAGACATGCAGGTTTTCTTGTCGCAGCTGCTGCACTCGGGAAAATAAGGCAAGAAGACGGACCCCATCTTATATACTTCCCTGAAAAGCCTTTCTCTAAAGAGGTATTTCTTAAAGATGTAGAAAAAGTATATTCACAATATGGAAGGTGTCTGATAGCAGTTTCTGAAGGAATAGCAGACGAAACAGGCGAACCTATCGCATCCAAATTTATAAAAGAAGTTGATACACATGGCAACGTGCAGCTGAGTGGTTCAGGAGTTCTCGGAGACCTGCTTGCAGATATGATAAAAACCGAGCTTAAAGTAAGCAGGGTAAGGGCTGATACGTTCGGGTACCTTCAACGTTCGTTTCCTGGAATCTACTCTGAAGTAGATGCAAAAGAAGCCTATGCAGTTGGACAAATTGCAGTAAGAAGTGCCGTTGCAGGAAGCATTGATGGTTCTATAGCCATTCGGAGAAAA
>CAZYYF010000172.1:0-2719 GCA_964650875.1 uncultured bacterium | reverse complement strand
GACAAGGGACAGTTGTAATGGCAGGAGTTGTTATAAACTGCTGTAGCAGGATAGGCAAGGGTTGTATTATTAACACTGCTTCCACCATTGACCATGACAATATAATTGAAGATTATGTCCACATATCGCCGGGAGCGCACCTGGCAGGAACAGTTAAAATCGGGAAAGGAACCTGGTTGGGAATTGGCTCCATTGTCTCTAATAACCTAAATATAGCAGATAACTGTATAATCGGAGCAGGTGCTGTGGTTATCAACGATATAACCGAAGCCGGTACCTATGTAGGGGTGCCAGCAAAGAAAATATAGCAGATGAAAAAAAATATCTGGATATTAAATCATTATGCAACAACCATGTTTAAAAGAAAAAATGGTAGACACTATTGGTTTGCCCGGAATTTAATTGAAAAGGGATACGCCCCTACTATATTTTGTGCGTCTACTATTCATAATTCAAGTGAAAATATTAACACAGGTAATGGCAATTATGTATATGATACGGTTGATAATATTCCATTTGTTTTTATAAAATCTTCAAATTACCTCGGCAACGGAATGCAGAGAATAAAAAATATAATAGCATTTTATAGAAATTTTTTCCCGGTAACTAAAAAGTATGCAAAATGCAATACTATACCAGATATAATCATTGCCTCAAGCCCTCACCTACTTACTTTGGTTGCGGGAATAAAAATAGCAAAAAGATTGAATATTCCGTGTATTTGTGAAGTGCGAGATTTATGGCCAGAGAGCTTAGTGGCATACGGAATCTTAAAGAAAAATAGTATTATGACCAGGATATTGTACCAAGGAGAAAAATGGATTTATAGAAAAGCAGATTCAATTATTATGACATGGGAAGGTGGTAAGGATTACATTATAAATAAAGGCTGGGAGAAACAGATTGATTTGAAAAAAATCTGTTATATTAGCAATGGGGTAGCAATTGATTCGTTTGATAGACAAAGCATAGAGAACAATTTTATTGATCCGGACTTAGATAACAAAGAATACAAAAATGTTGTATATACAGGTTCCATCCGTAGAGTCAATAATCTTAGTATGTTGTTAGATGCCGCCAGAATAATTAAAAATAAGGGCATAAAAAATATACGATTTTTGATATATGGTTCAGGAAATGAAAGCGAAATACTCAAAAAAAAGTGCAGAGAAGAAAACATAGATAATGTAATATTTAAAGGTTATCTTGAATGGAAATTTGTCCCTTCCGTTTTTAAAAAAGCCGATATAAATATACTTCACAATTCAAGCACTATTCTTAATAAATATGGTCAAAGTCAAAATAAACTTTTTGAATACTTAGCAGCCGGTAAGTGTATAATTCAAACATATACAAATAAATACAGTGTTTGTAAAAATTTTAATTGTGGTATTTGCGTACCTGTACAAAATCCGAAAGAGATTGCTGATGCGGTAATTATGGCGTGTGTTGATGAAACCAAACGTCAAATACTTGGCAAAAATGCTCGGGAAGCTTCATATGAATTTGATTATCCAAAATTAACTAAAAAACTTATTGATGTTATTGAAAGGATAGGATAAGGTACTATGAGTAAATTGGAAGTTTTATGTGCAACAATGCACCAAAAGGATTCTTCTAAAATAAAATATCCACGGCTACTTGTTGTTTCACATAACTGTTTCTCACTCAGTGGTTCCAACGGAAGAACCCTAGCAGGCTTTTTTATGAATTGGCCTAAAGAATCTCTGGCTCAGTTTTATATCAGCAATGAAATACCAGATTCTCCTGTTTGTAATAACTATTATCGGGTTTTAGATGTAGAAGCGCTGAAATCTTTTTATAAAGGTGTTCAGGTTGGCAAAGTAATAAACAAAAACACAGTTAATTCTGATTATGAAGATGTTACTATGAATAATTTATACAAGAGGTACCGTAAAAAATCACCCTTTAATTATTTAGCGAGAAATCTTATATGGGATACTAACAGATGGATAAACAATCAATTCCAGGAATGGATTGATAGATTTAATCCTGATATTGTTATGTTGCAGGTAGGAGATTATGCATTTATGTTTAAAATCGCATTAAATATTGCTAAAGGGCGGAGAATCCCTTTAGTTTTGTATAATTCTGAAGATTACTATTTCAGAGATAGAAAATCAATATCTCCGCTTTATCATCTTTACCGTTTTCAATACAAAAAATGGTTTAGAAACCTGCTCAGATATGCAAAACATACCATTTATATATGTGACGAACTACAAAAAACTTATAATCAAAGTTTTAAACATTCCAGTACTGTTATAATGACTTCTACTGAAATTACTCCTTCTACATTACCCAAGAACAATGAAAAATTCGTAATATCTTATCTTGGCAACCTCGGCATAGGCCGTCATGAACCTCTCATAGAAATTGCCAATACACTGCAAGATATTGACAAAAACCTAAAAATTGACATTTATGGAAAGATACCAAACGAAACGGTTAAAACAGCTTTCAAAACCTGCGTCGGTATTAATTACAAGGGGTTCATCAGTTATGAAGATACTGTCAAAGTTATGCAAAATAGCGACCTGCTTGTTTGTGTAGAAAACTTTTCTAAGCATTATCAGTGGGATTTAAGACACGCATTTTCAACCAAAATTGCAGATAGTTTGGCAAGCGGCACCTGTATATTTGCCTATGGTCCAGAAAATATCGCATCTATGAGATATCTTAAAGACAATCAGGCCGC
>CAZYYF010000171.1:0-2755 GCA_964650875.1 uncultured bacterium | reverse complement strand
GCGCTCTCTTATAGTCCTTTGCCTTGAGATATCCATCAGCACTGGAAAAAACCTCCTGTTCAGATATCTCTACAGGCCCCTTCCCATATCTTACTATCTCTTCTTCACCCAATACCCTGTTGTATATGACCACCTCATCTACATCAATTACTACAGTACTTTCATCCAGCTTTTTTGTACCTGCCCGTTTAGAAATCTGAAATGGAACTTTGGTGGGAAAATATTCCCCATCATAAAATTCCTTTTTTATCTTTTTTCTATTCTTACCTTCCATAACATTCATTTCAACTTCTTTAGATACCAGAAGACCATCAATATATACCCGCATCTCTCTACCATCCCAGGTAGCTGCAAAGTGGTGCCAGATATCTTCAGATAAAGATTTTTTTGCCGTTACTTTCGCATAGTAAACCTCAGGTTTTCCTATACCAAAATACACATAATCTAAATCCCCTTCAAAAAAATAAACCCCTATACACCAACCCGCTGTGAAACCAGCTGATGAAAGAAGTTCATTCAACCCTGTTCCATGTCCACGGAACCAGCATTCTGCACTAAACTGTCTGTTTTCTATATTCAACGCAGGACCACTAAAAAATCCTCGTTTAAACCGTACCGCAGACTTTTCAGGCCACCGACCTTCTATCACCTCAAGATCATCATAAACCTCGCCTGTCTTGGGATCTTTATAAGCCGTATATGTAAGATGCCTGCCATCTCTCCCGAGGTCATTAACAACATTCTTGTTTTCTCTGAGGTTCTCAAAGGTATAATAGATGACTACTGATGGATCCTGCCTAAGGGTATCTCTTCTTTTAATCCAGTCTCTATAACCTTCACTATCGGCTTTTAACCCCATAGATGGAAACAACAACATTATTAAACTAATATACCGTATTTTGTTCATCGTCAACTCCTATAATTTTGGTCGCTTCTACCAAATTTAGATATGCTTTCACTACCGCGTATCTCACTCTTTCATAAGTATTTATAGCCTTCGCTCCTAGTGATACGATCAAATGAAAGTTTCATCTGTTTCTTGATAGAACCGAAAGATGGAAGATACAGGGTTAATTGAAAACTCACGATAAATTGGCCTAAAATTATTTCCTGCAAAATTTTGTTATCATTTATCAGTAGTGTCCAAAGAAAATTCTGGCAAATCAGAACAAAGTCAACTCACAGCAAGGACCTGGTAAACCTTTCAACCTTCTGGAGACTTAAATTCTCGGTGGTCATTGAGAGCCGTCTTTCGGCGTGGCAATCCCTCCGGTCCTCGCGATGACAACACGGTGTTCAGTGAATATTTACAAAACTTTTATTGGATAGTAATAATCATTTATAATGATAATGTGTAACGTTCAAAGATTGCTGGCTGCTTTTTTACACGATGTGATAACATAGTTTATAGCCTCTTCTTTCCAATCGGGATATAAAGAAACAAAAACTGTCCGGCTACATATATCAAGTGTTTTAGGACACATATCTTTTGTATAATCCATCCTCAAACCTTTGTTTGCAGGATGGTTAAAGGGATTGCGCAGAGGATGACCTCCAACCCTTTTTTCAAAAATAGGTTCCCAGTTTATATACACGTGTCTTCCGGTATCTATCGGAAGCCACCCTCCAACTCCTTCTGACGTGGCGAATTTTCTTGCTTTTTCCTCGCTTTCAAACAGGAAAGGAATGACTGTACCCTGGTCTCTTGCCGGATCATTGTATTTCGCAAAGAATATCCCGGGGCTCCCTTCAAGTTCTTCAAGAATTCTTTTTCTTATCCTGCTCATATCATCAAGGATGCCATCAAGACGACGTAGCTGTGCTTTTAAGACAGCTCCCATAATTTCGCTGGCACGAAGCTGTACTCCTACAAAAACCTCTATCTGTAAGTCTTCCTTATAAGGCCTAAAAGAAGCTCCTCCGTCATGGTAAACAAGCGCCCTTTCATACACCTGCCTATTATCTGTAACAAGGGCCCCTCCATCTCCTGATGAAATTATTTTGAAAAAATTAAAACTAAAAGCACCGGCGTCCCCCCAACTTCCAAGTCTTTTCCCTTTATAGCTTACCCCATCAGCCTGGCAGGCATCTTCTACAACTTTCAGGTTGTAGTTGAAAGCGATTTTATTTATCCTTTCCATATCTGCTGGAAGTCCTACCATGTGTACCGGGATAATGGCTTTAGTAGCAGAGGTAATTTTCTTTTCTGTATCCTCAGGATCAAGCATAAGGGATTCATCTATTTCAGCAATTACAGGTATGGCTCCTACAGCTAAAACAGCTATGGCTGTTGCCATAAAGGTATATGCTGGGATAATAACTTCATCTCCAGGGCCTATCCCGAGTCCTACCAGCCCACAAATAAGAGCCGATGTCCCTCCTCCTGAAAGACATAATGCATACTTGACACCAATTTTTTCAGCCAGCTCTCTTTCAAAGGTTTCAACAGCAAGCTGGTGGCCTTTTTCTTTATCTCCAACCCTGAAAAGTTGTTTACTCCGTATAACCTTTTCAAGCTCCTTCAGTTCTTCTTCTCCAATTCTATACATTATTTCTCCTCCTCGTATGCTGTAAGTACAACCAGTCCGTACACTTTCTGTCAGGGTAATAAAGTTTTAACCTGTTTCTTTAACTGTAACTGACTATTTTACAACCCCAATTACATTATGATTATACAAAAATATATTCGTTTCTATCTATTCTTGCCAATTTTTTTTGTTCAATGTGTCCCAGTAAGAATCTTATGTTTTTTTTA
>CAZYYF010000170.1:0-2755 GCA_964650875.1 uncultured bacterium | reverse complement strand
GATTTGTTGTTATTGCTGAGGTTTAAAATTATATCTCCATCTGCAATAGCTGTTGAGGCAGTAAAATCTACATCAAAGTCATAGAATATGTTGTTGTATGCAGAAGTGTCCAAAACAACTGCTGTTCCATTTCTTAATTGAGCAACTGAACCACCATCAACATTGGCATTGGAAAGACCTCCCCAGACAATGGCAACTGTTTGATTTGTCCCTGTTCCTGCATTTAGACCTTCAGTTGCAGAGGTTTCTCCCCAGAATGAATCAAAATTAAACCCAGAGTTGTCATAAACTCTTTTTATTCTTATATTGCCCAAAGTATCAATTCCAGAAACAATCACTCCTCCAAGGTTGTCAGCAAATGAGCGAATATTTGACCAGTTATTGCTATTGTTTATAACCTCGCCACTTCCATTCCATGAAGGAGTGCCATTGGAGGAAATGAATCTCCCACGGACATCGTTTCCATTTTTCCAGATTACAAAGGAAGATCCATCGCTTCTTTGGATGTGGTGAAGAAGGCTTTCGTTCCCTGCTGCATCAGATAGTAAAGTTCCATTGGTTACACCTCCAGATTGATCTGTGAGAAAATACCCTGAGGATGTTACTCCATCTGATGTTATGCGGAAATAATATCTTTTTCCAGAGGAAAGACCTGTTAGTTGAACTGAATGAACAGTTTTCGGGCTTGCACCTTCATTTGTGGAACTGTCATAGCTTGAGGTTAGTCCATAGCCTATAGTTGAAGAGGTAACAGGGCGGGTTGTAACCCAATTTATATAAGCAGATGTGGATGTGATGTTTGTAATCCATACAGATGTTATAGCAGCACCAGGTAGAGCTGTTTCTGCAGCCTCTGTTGTAAAGCTCCAGGTATGGTTGCCATCAAGGAGTAAAGAGACAGGAGTAGCTCCCCCTGTATTAATGCCAGAGGTTAGAGTTACAGTATAAGCTGTTAAATATGAAGCTGTGTTAATAGGCAGCCTGAATGTTTTGTTCCCTGCTCCAATGGAATATGGTGCACCTGAGGCTATGTTTGGGGATATAGAAAAGGTTGCACCTGTTACAGTGGTTGGCTCTACAGAATCAGAGAATGTTACTTCTATAAAACCCTGTGAAATGCTTACGCCAGTTGCTCCATTTGCAGGATTCCTTGTTAAAGCTAAAACTCTTGGTTGTGATGCTGCTACTCCTGAGTCTGAGTCTATTGTGGTAAAGGAGCTTGAGTATACAGAGTTAAGAGCCCTGGGAGTTGTGTCATTTGAGGTAATGCCAGTATTAACAGTTACAGTATATGTTGTATTATTTGCAAGAGTTGCTACTGGCTGCAGGTGTATTATAGTGTCTCCATCTGAAGGTGCAGGGGAAAAGTTATATGCAACAGGAGTCCCACCTTGCGTAAGAGAAATATTCCCACTTAAAGTAGAGGCTTTAATGCCTTTTGAAAATACAATTGTTATCTCTGTGTTTCTTGAGATGTTTGTTGAGCCATTTTCTGGATATATTGCCTGCACAGTGAGGAGTTCTGTTCCAGGAGATGTATTTACATAGCCAACATTGCTCTGAGATGGCGGAACAACCTTAGCTTCCTGCCCGCAGCTAAGTTGAGCTATTATTGCCAGAAAAAGTAATATTTTAACAATGTTTTTCATCTCAAAGCTTCCTCTTGGGCATATATCCCCATAATACAATTTACTAATTTAGAGAGAAATAATCAATAAAATAAAGCTAAAATTAAAAAAATGTTGTGAATAAAAGCACTTTTTTATATTTTTTTAAATTAATGAATTAATTCTTACCTTTTTTACAAGTTTTGTGGGAATTGGCTATTTAATAGGTTATCGTCAAAAACAAATTCAATGGATATTAAATTTTAGTGGTTAAAATATAAGCATGAAAATAAAAAATTTTAGCATACCTATAGTTATCTTTTGTGTTATCTTATTTTTCTCAGTTTCCTCAGAAGGTGCTGTTACTTCTGTAGTGCTTACTCCTGCAACTCCTGTTACAATGTCAAATGGCCATGGATATTATAGGGCAGGGGATACTTATGTTTTTACAATAAATGTAATTGACCCTGCTGCAACTTCATGGACAGATATTACAGATGTAAGGCTGCTTATCCCTGATGGGACTAATATACTTATAATCGCAGATATAGATGCAGGTGGAGTGCCAAGTGCAACTGTAAGTTCCGGAAACGTCACTGTAGTAATGGGAATAATAAGCGGCACATGGAATAATTTTACTCTTACATATAATGTAACTTTTAGATGGGATACTACAGGTTCACCCTGGGCAGCTTCAAGGAATATTGTTGCCTCTGTAACTGGCTCTGCAATTACTGATACCAAGGCCGTCTCTTATGGTGTGGTTTCTTCTTTTAAAGTTTTAAATTTTAGCCAGGATGGCGTTGCCTCTGACGGATATGTAAATCAATATAGGACAAATTTTAATGTGACAGGGACTCTTATATATGATATACCGGGAGGGACTTTGGCTGATGCTATAGATGGTGATGATGATCATATTGAAGGGACAGAGCTTTATATAAACAACACAGCAACAGGACTCACAAATTTAGCTACAAACTCTGTAAGTTACACAGTAACTTCTGCTGTTTCAATTCCAAATCCTCCCACTGTGACTGCATGGCGAGTTAGAATAACAGGGCCTAATGTGCCAGCAGGTGGTGAGATTTCTACAAACAGCCTTCCTATTGTAAATGATGAGGTAGAGATTCTTGATGTTGAGGTTG
>CAZYYF010000169.1:0-2767 GCA_964650875.1 uncultured bacterium | reverse complement strand
AAGCGACCGATTAGTGTTCCAGATGGCATCAAGATTTCTCTTGCAGGAAACAAAGTAAAAGTTGAGAGTAATAAGGGTAAGATAGAACAGGAAATTTTTCCTTTTTTGGAGGTTGTTGTTGAAAAAGGGAAAGTATATATAAAAAATACAGTTTCAGATAAGAATAAAAAGTTATTCAGGAGAACTGAGGCTTTTCAGGGTCTATTGAGAAAACTTATTATTAATATGATTGTCGGTTTGGATAAAGGGTTTGAAAAGGTACTTGAAATCGACGGAGTTGGATATAAAGCCGAAGTTAAGGGTAAAAAATTGATTCTCTCCGTGGGGTTTTCTAACCCTGTTGAAATTGATATTCCAGAAGGTATATCAGTAGAGGTTTTAAAAAACAACATTATATTTATAAGAGGTATAGACAATCAGAAGGTAGGCGATTATGCTGCGTCTGTGCGAAGAGTAAATCCACCTGAGCCATATAAAGGCAAGGGAATAAGGTACAAAGGAGAGTATATAAGACATAAAGCCGGTAAGACCGGGGCAGGAGTAACTTAATGAGAGCGACTAAAGAAGACAGAAGAAAAAAAAGGCATTTAAGCATAAGGAAAAAAATATCTGGAACGGCGGATATTCCACGGGTGGTAGTATTTAGAAGTAATAAGCATATTTATGCATCTGTTATTGTAGATACTACTGGTTCATCTAAAGTGCTGTTTACAGTTTCTAGTTTGTCAAAAGAAGCAAGAAAGGATCTGTCAGGTAGAGCTAAAGGGTACAACATTGCAGGCGCTGCGATAGTAGGTGCTTTACTTGGTAGCAAATCCAGGGCAATAGGTGTAGAAAGGGTCGTTTTTGACAGAAATGGTTATATATATGCCGGACGTGTGAAGGCACTTGCTGAGGCCGCAAGAAAAGGAGGTCTGAAATTTTAATGGAAAAACATCCAATAGAGGAAGAAATACAGGAAAATCAGGTTGTCATTGAAATAAGGCGTGTTACAAAAGTGACAAAGGGTGGTAAAAACTTGAATTTTCGTGCTCTGGTTGTTGTCGGAAACAAAAACGGTAAAGCGGGATTCGGCATAGGAAAGGCGGCAGAAGTCCCTGAAGCCATAAGAAAATCTATAGAAAAAGCAAAGAAAAATATGATAACAATTCCTATAAGTGAAACAACAATACCTTTTGATGTAAGTGCTAAATTTGGTGCTTCACAGGTGATATTAAAACCTGCTTCCAAAGGACATGGAATGGTTGCAGGCAAAACAATGAGAGCTTTTCTGGAAGTTGCAGGGATAAGCGATATTACAAGTAAGTGTCTTGGTTCTACCAACCCTTTGAATGTTATAAACGCTACGGTAAAGGCTTTATCCAAACTTAAAGTTGCAAGACAGGGAGAGATAAATGAAGTTACATGAAATCAAACCACCTTTTGGCGCAAGGCATTCCAGGAAAAGAGTCGGTAGAGGAGATGCATCAGGACATGGAGGGACAGCAACACGCGGACATAAAGGGCATAAATCGCGAAGCGGTTTTTCCAGTTCTTTCAATTTTGAAGGGGGACAGATGCCTCTTGTACGAAGGCTTCCAAAAAGAGGATTTACCCATGTGAAAAAAAGTTTGATAGAAATAGTTAATCTTTCGCAGCTTGAAAAGAAATTTAATGAGGGAGATACGATTACACCTAAAAATCTGCTTGATGTAGGATTGGTAAAGAAAGGTATAAATGTGAAGGTTCTTGGCGATGGAACCATGAAGAAAAAGGTGGAGATTAGTGCCCACAGTTTTTCCCTCAAGGCAAAAAGCAAGATAGAAAAAGCCGGTGGAAAGGCTTTAATTATAAAAGAAACATAAAAAAATTGATATTAGAAGTTTAAGGTAAATCAGAAACCCCTTATAGGTCTAGTATGAAATCGGGGTAAAGGGAAAGCAATGATAGAAGGTTTTAGAGACAGTTTTAAGGTCCCTGATTTGCGGAAGAGGATTATATTTACCATACTTCTTCTGACGGTCTACAGATTGGGTTGTTATGTTCCCTCTCCTGGTATAGATGGCAAAGCTCTTTCTCAGTTCTTTCAGAATTTTCCAAACACCCTTTTTGGTCTTGCTGACCTTTTTGCGGGTGGAGCTTTAAGCAATGCCACCATATTTGCACTGGGCATAATGCCTTATATAAGTGTTTCTATCATTCTTGAATTGCTTACTTCTATAATTCCTTATTTTGAGAATTTGAGAAAAAGCGGTGTTGAAGGGAGAAGGAAATTAACACAGATTACAAGATTTGGAACAGTTGTTTTGTGTATATTCCAGGGATTTGCTATAAGCATGTGGCTTGAGAATCCTGCTCATTTCGGAGATATTATGGTTGTTCCTAACCCGGGCTGGCTTTTCAGGTTTACTACGGTTATAACTCTTACAACCGGTACTATTTTTCTTATGTGGCTCGGAGAACAGATTACAGAAAAAGGCATAGGTAATGGAATTTCACTCATAATTACCGCAAGTATTCTTTCAAGGATGCCTGTAGGCTTTCACAGAGTGGTAGAGCTTGTCAACGCGGGAGAGATAAATTTTCTTGCTGTGATAATTATGGTAATACTTATGTTTATGGTAGTGGCTTTTGCAATTATTATAAATGAAAGTGAGAGGAGGATTCCCATACAGTACGCTAAACGAGTTGTCGGTAGAAAGGTATACGGAGGTCAATCTACTTACCTGCCGATAAAACTGAATCAGGGAGGAGTTATACCTCTTATTTTTGCAATATCTATACTTAC
>CAZYYF010000168.1:0-2785 GCA_964650875.1 uncultured bacterium | reverse complement strand
GCGTGAATAATAACTTCATCAGTTCCAACGAAGTCGTCAGCAAGCTCTTTAGGCCTGATAAAAGGAACTTCGGCTCCATATTTAACAGCTATCTCTGCTATCTCATGTGAATCCGTTGAAACTACTATTTTGTCAAATAGCACTGTTTTTATCGCTGCCTGTATGGAGTAGGAAATTATTGGCTTCCCGCAAAAGTTTTTAATGTTCTTATTAGGTATCCGTTTACTGCCACCACGGGCAGGAATAATGGCAATGCTCCCATGGTAAGACATGTTAAACCCCTTTCTGAAGAAGAAACATACAATCAGTATTTTCGTTACTGAGATATTTGATGTATTTTACCTTAATTAATTTTAAATCTGGTAACTTCTCAACAAAAATTTTAGCGAAATCGGCTTTCCATAGAAGATTATTTTCCCCTCTATAAGATATCTCTGTGTATGTATCTGCATAATATTCAAATCCCCAAATATATTTTTTTGTACATCTATAGATCTCTTTCATAGCTACTTCAATATCATCTGGGCTGATATGGATAAGCACCCCCGATGTAAAAACAAGATCAAAAAAATTGTCTTTAAAAGGAATATCTAAAACTGACCCTTGTATTAAATTTACATTCTTTGTGTATTGTTTTGATAGCTCAACTGCGTATTGTTGCAGTTCTATCCCATATAGATTTGTAAATCCAATTTTTTGCAATCCTTGAAGTTGGGCACCAACATTAGAGCCAATTTCTAAAATTTTTATCCCTCTATCAAAATCATTCAAGAACATTAGATTAAGTTCAGTTCTTGTAATACCATACTGTTTTTTATATATTTCATCCATTTCCTCTATAGTATGGGGATTCCTATCTGTATACATCTTCCCAAATTCTGATGCCCATTTTTTACTTTGATAAGTATCTTCTTTCATTTTTCTGCCTTTCTTTTTATTTCGTTACAAATAACGTTCTTTTAATTGCCATATACCATCCTTCTTTTCAAAAATGTCAGGATTCCAAAATCTTTCAACTATATCCCAAAACTGTTTTTTAGTGTAACCAAGGGTATTGCAAAAATCTTCAAGAGCCTTCTGATCTATTATGTGGTCATTGGTCTTTATAATGTTTTTCGCTTCAGATAAGCTTAAGAGTCCTTCCCTTACTCGTCTACTTGCGATATCGCAAACTCTCTGAAATCCAAACTTTGGATATTTTAACCATAGATGAATGAGATAAGCTTCAGAGTCAATCTGTTCAAAATTCTCTATGTAACCCTCCCTAATCCACTCATGAGCAAGGTCAGAAAAACCATACCTTATGGCAATTTGTCTGTTGATTGTAGAACTCCAAGGGATAAAATAACTCAAATAAACTACTAAGGGATCAACTTTCTTTAACTCTTCATCAGATGGAGGGATTAAAGCATTAATCTCTTTTACTGATATCCCATTTTCTAACCAAAAGTTGAGATCTATCGTATCAAACAGTTTCATTATTGCTTCGTTGGCAGGCATACTCTCTTTATCTGTTGATCCATATTCATATGCCGAGTTTTCTCCGAAAAAAACTAAAGGAATCCCAAGTCTTATACCCATTTTGAAAGGAACGGTATAAATGGCTGCCTCTATAAATTTCAAGGGTTCACCCAGCTTTTCAAAACCAATTTTGGTAACTCGCTTAAACAAATCAACGCTTAAGTTGAAGACAATATGGTCACAATTAAATGTTTCCCCTAAGTTACGGAAGTTTTTTAGTCCAGCTCGTGTTTTTGTAAAAGGGTCGCTTACAGTTATTAAAAGAGGGTTCATGTTTCTCAGGACTTTTATTTCATAAACTATTCTATGGCTATCTTTTCCTCCACTAACAGGAACAATACAATCGTAATACCCATCATTTCTCCTATACTTATTACAGAGATCATCTAATTCCTTTTTTCTCAAATCCCAGTCTATGCGACTTCTGTTTTCATAATTCTTACAGGCTTGGCAAATACCCTTCTCATCGAACATTGAGCCAGGCCTGGTGTCTGGCATGTAACACTTTTTACACCGTTTCATTTAACACCTCCATCTTTAATGAAATTTAAAATAGTTTCTATTTGTGCAATATTAAGCGCTGGAAAAATAGGTAAACTTACGAGCTGTTCATAAGCCGCCTCTGCCTGCGGGCATAGGCCAGGATATGTTCCGAACTTCTTTCTATAAAATGGATGCAAGTGTACTGGAATGTAGTGGACATTAACCCCTATGCCTGAGGCTCTTAATTTTTTGAATATTTCGTCTCTTGTTATGCCAGCTTTCTCTTTCTCGATCCTGACCACATAGAGGTGGTATGCGTGAGTGGATGGAAGGGAGGACTGGGGACGGAGGATTGAGGATGGAGAAGGGGATACAGAAGATGGACAGGAGGAAGATGGTAAAAGGGGAAAGGGAAAAGGGGAAATGCCAAGAGACTTCATAGCGGGTAATACATCGGCACGAAGGCTAAGGGGTCTTATGCCTGGAATCTTTGATAATTCATCATCATATCTGGCTGCAATCTCCCAGCGACGCTTGAGCCATTGAGGGAGTTTTGGGAGCTGACTTATACCAAGGGCGCATTGAAAATCCGTTATGCGGTAGTTATATCCAAGTTCCACCATCTCGTAAAACCAAGAACCTTGCTTCTCACGCTGGCGATGGTCGGTTGTTATGCCATGATTGCGGAATATGCGCATCCGTTTTGCATATTCCTCATTATTTGTAGTTATCATCCCCCCTTCACCAGTAGTTATGTGTTTCACAGGGTGGAAACTGAATA
>CAZYYF010000167.1:0-2787 GCA_964650875.1 uncultured bacterium | reverse complement strand
TTTTCTTAAAGGAAGGGCAGTCATAGTGAAAAAAGTAGAAAGAATTCCTGTTGAATGTGTTGTGAGAGGGTATCTTGCAGGCAGTGGTTGGGAGGAATATAAGACTACAGGGAAGGTTTGCGGGATATCCCTACCAAGCAACCTGAAAGAAGGTGCCAGAATGCCAGAGCCGATATTTACTCCTGCAACGAAAGAACAACAGGGAAAACATGATAGAAATATCAGTTTTGCTGAAACCACAGCAATTGTTGGGAAGTCAACAGCTACTCTGATAAAAGAAAAGGCGATTTTACTGTATAAAAAAGCTTCTGAATACTCCCTGAAAAGAGGTATTATTATAGCAGATACGAAGTTTGAATTTGGTATTTATAACAATAAACTGATGGTTATAGATGAACTGTTTACTCCAGATTCATCGAGATTCTGGGAAGTAAAAAATTATCAAGAGGGCAGTTCACAGGAAAGTCTTGATAAACAATACATAAGGAACTACCTTCTTTCCACAGGATGGGATAAGAATTCTGTTCCCCCACCTCTTCCGAAAGAAGTTGTTTTGAAAACCATAGAAAAGTATAAACATATTTATACATTGCTAACAGGTCAATTGCTCTAAATCTATAAAAATATCAGATGTTTAATTTATTTCAAAAACTGGTATAATATATAGTTCAAACTTTTTTTATAGGTTTTGAATGTTGAAGAGCATATTTCAAAAAGGAGTGAAAAGTGGACGAAGAAGTTGTAAAAAAAGCGGATGTTCTTGTAGAAGCATATCCTTACATAAGACAATACAGAGATAAAATATTTGTTATAAAGTTTGGAGGCAGTATCTTCAGACTAACTCAGATAAAGGAGAACATCCTGAAAGATATAGCTTTTCTGGAAGCGGTTGGAGTTAAAACGCTGCTTGTGTGTGGAGGAGGACCTTTCATTAACGAAGAGATGGAAAATAGAGGTAAACAACCAAAATTTGTAGAAGGTATGAGGATTACCGATGAAGAAACTCTTGCGATAGTTAAAGAAATTCTCTTTGGTATAAGAGACAATCTCGTTAAATATTTAAGGGATTATCTAGAAGTGAAAGATGCTGATGCATTGCTTCCTGAAGAAAAAGCTATAATTGCAAGAGAGATACATTACCAGCAGGGAGAAAAGATAATAAACCTCGGATTTGTAGGACAGATAGCCAGTGTAAATTCGCAGTATATAGAGCAACGGCTTGAAAAACATAGGGTATTAGTTGTAGCCCCTGTGATGTCTTCCGAAGGAAATATATTATACAATATCAATGGAGATTCTGTGGCTTCAGGTCTTGCAGGAGCAGTTAAAGCTGAAAAACTGATATTCCTTACAGATGTCCTTGGAGTTATGCGTAATCCTGAAAATCCTGAGACGTTGATATCTGTGTTGAAAGATTCCGAAGTGGAAGGGCTAATCGCCAGTAAGGTAATAAAAGCAGGGATGATACCAAAAGTATCTTCAGGAATTTCAGCAATAAAACAAGGGGTGAAAAAAGTACATATTGTAAGTGGGAATATCCAGCATTCTATTATTTTGGAGGTTTTTACAGAACATGGAGTAGGTACAGAAATTATAAATTAATAGGTGATAATTTCTATCAGGCTATTAAATGGAAAAAGAAAAAGTTATAGAAAATTACCAGCAGTATGTGGTAGGTTCTTATATGAGAAGTGGCCTGGTTTTTGTGAAGGGGAAAGGCAGTTATCTCTGGGATATTGATGGCAAAAAATACCTTGATTTTTTCCCTGGATGGGCTGTTTCTGGAATAGGGCACTGCCATCCCAATGTATCTAATGCAATTAAAGAACAGGCGGAAATTCTTATACATATAGCAAATAATCATTACCATCCGTGGCAGGGACTACTGGCAAAACAACTGTCTAAAATTTCATTCGGTGGTAAAGTTTTCTTCTGTAACAGTGGAGCGGAAGCAAATGAATCAGCAATAAAACTTGCTAGACTTTATGGGCATGAATCAGGCAGATATAAGATAATTTCTATGGAAAATTCCTTTCATGGCAGAACTCTTGCAACAGTAACTATGACAGGACAGCCTAAATATAGTAAGCCTTTTGAACCTTTGCCTGAAGGATTTTCTTATGTTCCTTTCAATGATTTTGAAACTTTAAAGCAAGGTATTGATGATAAGACGATCGGAGTAATCATAGAACCTGTGCAGGGCGAAGGTGGAATAAATGTTGCTGATAAAAGATATCTTAAAAAAGTATCATCTCTCTGCAAGGAAAAAGATGTTCTTTTGATATTTGACGAGGTCCAGACAGGATTTGGAAGAACAGGCATGTTTTTTGCATATCAGCATTTTGATGTTACTCCTGATATAATGACTCTGGCAAAAACTCTTGGAGGCGGCTTCCCTGTGGGAGCAATGATAGCAAAAAAAGAGATTGCAGACCTTATGGTTCCAGGTACCCATGCTTCTACCTTTGGCGGCGGTCCATTGGCATGTAGAAGCTGCCTTGCTGTTATAGATACCATAGAACACGAAAGACTCCTACACAATGTGAAAATCATGGGTGGGTACCTTATGAAAAAACTTTTTTCTCTACAACAAAAACATTCTATTATCAGGGATGTAAGAGGACTCGGGCTTATGTTGGCAATTGAAATAGAAGGGCAGGGTACAGATGTTGTAGAAATATGCGCTCAAAAAGGACTTCTTATCAATTGTACTCATAATAATGTATTGAGAATAATGCCTGCGATTACAACAAATAAGATGGAAATAGATACTGCGGTCAACATAAT
>CAZYYF010000166.1:0-2803 GCA_964650875.1 uncultured bacterium | reverse complement strand
TTATGGAACCTGCATATATAAGTATAAAAAGCGCAAAAGAACACAATCTTAAAAATATAGACCTTAATATCCCTCGTAACAGTTTGGTTGTTGTTACAGGTATATCCGGTTCGGGAAAATCTTCTCTGGCGTTTGATACCTTGTACGCAGAAGGACAACGTAGGTACATAGAAAGTCTTTCAGCTTATGCACGTCAGTTTCTCGAACAGATGAAAAAACCCGATGTAGAGTATATTACAGGGTTACCGCCAGCGATTGCCATTGAACAGAGAAAATCTGCTGCCAACCCACGTTCAACAGTTGCAACAACAACTGAAATATATGACTATCTCAGACTGTTATTCGCAAGAATAGGTATACCTTACTGTCCAGACTGTCACCAGATAATCTCAAGAGAATCCTCAACACAGATAATAGATAGCATCTGCAAAGCAAAAGATGCACAGAAAGGGATGCTCAACATACTGGCTCCGGTCGTACGTGGAAGAAAAGGCGAGTACAAAAAAATCCTTGACCAGATACAAAAAAGTGGATTTCTTATGGTAAGGGTGGATGGTAAATACTATCAATTGGGAGAAAAAATAACACTTGGCAGGTATCGCATGCATAATATAGAAGTACTGGTAGACCAGTTCAACCCAGCAGAAGAAGATAGAAGCAGGATTACCGATAGCGTGGAGACAGCACTAAAGGTAGGTAAAGGGCTTCTGATAGCCGAAATAGGAGGTAAAGATATCCTATATAATGAAAACTATACCTGCAGCAAATGCGGCAGAGGATTTGAAGAACTTTCACCCAGGATGTTTTCTTTTAACAGTCCTTATGGTGCCTGCCCTGAATGTAAAGGGCTGGGGTTCCTTATGAAGGTTGACCCAGAACTTGTGATTCCCAACAGAGAAATAACATTTAGAAACGGCGCTGTAAAACCCTGGCAGGAAGCCGGTGGTAAGGGGCTTTTTTTATATTACCGGGGGCTTTTAAGAGACTTTCTCAGGAAAATCAACAAGGATATTGACAGCAGACCTTGTGACCTGACAAAACAGGAGATTAACGCTCTTCTGTACGGTTCTGAAGTGTATGGTTTTGAAGGCATTATACCCAACCTTGAACGGCTGTTCCACCAGACTGAAAGTCAGTATAGAAAAGAAGAAATTCTGAAATATATAAGGCAGGTTAGCTGCCCTGCCTGTAAGGGCGGCAGGTTAAAAAAAGAATCTCTCAGTGTAAAGGTTGCTGGTAAGTCTATCATGGAAATGGTGGCAATGAGTATCAAGGACGCTAAAACCTTTATTGAGAATATGAAACTGAAAGACACTGACATGCTGGTAGCACAACAGATATTAAAAGAGATTATAAACCGACTGACCTTCATGGAAGAAGTAGGATTAAATTATCTTACGCTTGATCGCATGACACATACGTTATCAGGAGGTGAAGCAGAGAGAATAAAACTTGCTACACAGATAGGTTCGGGACTTGTAGGGGTCCTCTATATTCTTGACGAGCCCACTATAGGACTGCACCAGAGAGATAACATAAAACTGATAAACACCCTCAAACAGCTTCGTGATATAGGTAATACAGTAGTTGTGGTAGAGCATGACGAAGAGACAATCAAAAACGCAGATTACATCATAGATTTGGGACCTGGCGCTGGCAAACACGGAGGAGCAATTGTTGCACAAGGCACTCTCAGCGAAATCATGCAAAATCCTCATTCAATAACAGGCCAGTATCTTTCCCGAAAACTTTCAATCCCTATTCCTGAAAAAAGAAGGTCCGGCAATGGTAAATATCTTCACATTTTGGGGGCAAAACACAATAATCTGAAAAATATAAGCGTCAGGATACCACTGGGTATGTTTGTGTGTGTAACAGGGGTTTCTGGTTCAGGTAAAAGCAGTTTGGTAGAAGACATCCTTTATAAAGGGCTGAAAAAAATTCTGTATAAGTCCCGTGAAGAACCAGGCCAACACGATGCCATTATGGGTGTTGAAAATATAAAAAAAGTTGTCGTTATAGACCAGTCTCCTATCGGCAGAACACCTAGGTCAAATCCTGCAACCTATACCAATACCTTTACCTTTATAAGACAGGTGTTTGCCAATACCCAGGAATCTCGTATCAGAGGATACAAACAGGGAAGGTTCAGCTTCAATGTCAAAGGTGGTAGATGTGAAGCCTGCAAAGGAGATGGTATAAAAAAGATAGAGATGCACTTTTTGCCTGATGTATATGTTGCCTGCGATGTCTGTAAGGGGAAGAGATACAATAGAGAAACACTTGAGATTACCTACAAGGGAAAAAATATAACAGAAGTGTTGGAAATGAAGATAGAAGACGCCCTTTCTTTCTTTAAGATGTTTCCTGCTATCAAAAATAAGTTACAGACCCTTAATGATGTAGGGCTCGGATACATAGAACTGGGACAATCAGCAACAACTCTTTCAGGAGGTGAGGCACAAAGAGTAAAGCTGGCAACCGAACTTTCAAGGAAAGGCAATGAACATACGCTTTATATCCTTGATGAACCTACCGTAGGACTGCATACGGCTGATATTGCAAAACTGCTTTTTGTGCTGAACAGCCTTGTAGATACAGGTTCAACGGTGCTTGTAATAGAACACAACCTTGAAGTGATAAAATCCGCAGATTATATTATAGACCTGGGACCTGAAGGCGGAGATAAAGGAGGAGAAGTTGTGGCAGAAGGAACACCAAAGCAGGTTGTTTCTTACAAAAGGTCTTACACAGGAAGTTTTCTGAAAGAGGTGTTAAAAAGAAGTTAAAAATGGGAAAAACC
>CAZYYF010000165.1:0-2820 GCA_964650875.1 uncultured bacterium | reverse complement strand
CCACGGTGGTGACGGAGATGTAGGAAGTGCTTGCCGAATTGAAGACGGACTCGGCCCCAAAGCTGATGCTGGTGCCGGAGACAGTACCGACGACGGCAGTGCCATAATTGCTGTTGCCCTCATCACAGTACGCAACCACGACGTGGGTGGAATCCACGGTGGTGACGGAGATGTAGGAAGTGCTTGCCGAATTGAAGACGGACTCGGCTGACATCATATTGCTATTTTTTGTCGCCTTGACTGCGCCATCTATTCCTTGCGCCATTAATAATGACAGGGCCGAGACATCTTCGCCGAGGGTGACGGATGTGGTGGGCAAATAAGTGACGTCGCCGGTTTGCCCGTTAAAGCTCATCACCCCTGCGCTTCCGCTCAATCCATTGACCCAGGCCGATCCTGTATATACGCGGACTACGCCTGTGGTAGAATTGATATACCAATCACCGTCAGTCAAGGGATTGCCATGACGGTCAAGCGATGGGTCGGCAGATAAAGACCCCTGAAAATGCTCTGTGAGCGTATCGGCCAGGGTCGCGCTGTTTGCGGCGGCGGTCGCGCTGTTTGCGGCTGCATTGGCATAATTTTCGGCGGTGGTCTTGCTTCCATCGGCGGCGGCGGCGCTGTTTGCGGCGGCGGTCGCGCTGTCTGCGGCGGCGGTGGCGTAACCATTAACTTCTACCGCCTGCGCATTTGCCTCCGTCACAAATGTGCCAAGTGCTGCGACCCAGTTGAATGCCTTTGAGTTAAAATCCGCTTGGGTATCGGTTACTTTCGGCTCTTCTGGTAGTGGTGTTATCGCCATTATGTCAATCCCTCCATTTCTACGCTAAATAATGAATGATTAGGGTAACTTATTGTGATGTCGAATGTCTTTAAAATACCAAAAATGGTAAGCGCCTCATATTCTTCTGGACCTATCCATACGGTCGGGATGGTAGCAATGCTGGACAGGAAACGAATGAAGGAATCAACTTCACTGCTCAATATCATCAAGTCAAAGCTGGCGCGTCGGGCATAGGCACGTTTGACGAGAATCATGTCACCAAATTCATTAGTTTCCTTGCGGCTGAAATCCTGGATACCTATTCTCGCCCCATATTGGATACCGAGTCCAAAAATTCGCTGCTGCCCTAATATGAGGACGCCAAGGGCTAAATCCTCGCCGCCGGTAAGACTAAATTCAACGACCGAGTCATAATAGGCCGGTAAATCAGTGATTATTTTCTGCGTTATTTCCGTCCTTTCGCCGAAAAACCAGGACCACCAGTCAGACGCTGAAATCATAGGTCGCAAATCAAAGGTCTCGTTGTAGACCTCCCCATAAGATGGGGACGTAACTATTACCTGAAGCTCAAGCGGATTTGTGATGTTGAGCGCAGCAATGGCAGTTGTAGGGCCAATACCGACATTTAGTTTATAGTAAATGAGGTAATTATCACCAGATGCCGCACCTTCTGTCTGTGTTGAATTGCTGGTGTCGAAGGCCTTCCATCGGTTTGTGGCCGACACTTCAATCCACCAGGACGCCTCAGTTTCCGGGTCTTTATTGAGATTCCCATCCTGTAGAGATTCGTAAATTTTGTGAGTCGAGGTCTTGATCACTCGGGCGGCGGTTGCGTAGGTCGTGGTACTGCTCCACTCGGGATAATCATTTTCAAGGATGTTGGTATCGAGCAACATCGCATCAGTTATTGAGGTCGGATTGATTATCGTCAGATTAGACATCAGACCACCCTTTCCTCCGGTATTCCATTACCGTCCCACCGCTCAAGCAGTCGCACCACCCGCAACTGCATACTCGCTAATGCCTGCGCATGGGCCTTATTTTCCTCTCGCAGTTGCTTCAATTCAGCCGCCATTTCACTTCCACCGCCAAGGATGTCTTTGGTTTGGCCTGAATTATAAACCATGCCCGGACTGCGGAAATTAACCAATTCCGGGCCGCCTTCGCCCACAAGCACGAGACCGCTACGCGTGTAGCCGCCGGACTGACGGGCTGTGATGTCGGTGGAAAGTCCAAGGACGGCATTGACAACCTGAATAAATTGATTTTGAGAGGCAACACTTACCGCTCGCGCCTGCGCTTCGAGACTGTTGGCGATCCCCGATGTCACGTCGGCGATGGTGGCAAAACCTGATTCAACCTGATTGGCCCAGTATTCCAGTCCTCCTACATCAGGCGCACGCCCCAGGTATTGCTGATAGAGATTAGAAATTTGTGTCTCAACGGCATTTTCCGCCACCGCCGCATGGGCATCAAGAATACCCTGCTGGTACGCTGTTGACGCTACCGTACCGGATACCTGTTGAGCCGCGAGGGAGGCGATATATTCCAGGTCGGAGGTCGGCGGGGTAGTCGGTGTGGAGGCGGCAGGAGTTGCTGGAATAATCGCCCGCACACCAGCTTCTTGCGCCATTGTTGCCTGCAAGTCGCGGATTGCAATTTCGACCGATTTGACGGAGGTATCGATGCCGCGCATGACGTCTATTTGGGTTTTCATCGACGCGAGTTGCGCCAATAAGGGCAACGCAACTTTCTCGTCGGCCATCGCTGCATTTAATTTATCCATTGCCTCATCGACCGATTTCACGGATGTATCGATGCCGCGCATGATGTCTATTTGTTTTTTAGCTGATGCCAGTTGGTCATCCAATAAAGCAATCTGTTTGTTGGAATCAGATAATTGCTTCTTTTCCGTCAATAACTGCGCATCGCTTACCGCTTTCAACTTTTCGAGGTTTCCGGCAAGTACAAGTCGCGCTTTCTGATATTCATAAGATGATGAATAATTGCTCGAAACGAGAGAATCATTGAGCACG
>CAZYYF010000164.1:0-2825 GCA_964650875.1 uncultured bacterium | reverse complement strand
AGGAGGCTATATATTATGGAAAAAGTTAGGATAGGAGTTATTGGTGTAGGAGGTATGGGCACAGGTCACTGTTTCAAGGCAAAAGCCCTTGAAGATGCAAAACAACAGGTGGAACTTACCTGCGTATGTGATATAGAAGAAAGCGTGGCAAAAGCGAAAGCCGAGAAGTTCGGGGTAAAGTATTTTGTTGATTACAAACAACTTATTGATAGTAGAATGTGTGACGCTGTAGTAGTGGCTACTCCTCATTGGTTTCATCCTGAAATAAGCATATATGCATTTAAGAAAGGCCTGCATGTGTTGTGTGAAAAACCTATTGCTGTTACCGTTAGCCAGGCTGAAAAGCTTATACAGGCCGCAAAAAAAAGCGAAAAGGTCTTTGGTGTAAATTTTCAGAGAAGATTAGAAGGGACCACACGAACGGCAAAAGAGATTATAGACAGCGGGCAGCTCGGCGAGATAACCCGAACCTTATGCATAGACCCGTGGTACCGTACCCAGTCATATTATGATAGTGGTACATGGAGAGCCACCTGGGCCGGGGAAGGAGGAGGCGTTTTGTGTAACCAGGCACCTCATACCATAGACCTCTTTATATATTTAGGAGGTATGCCTGTGAAAATTGAAGCAAAAACAAGGGCACGACTTCATAAGATAGAGGTTGAGGATGAGGTTCAGGCTTTTTTAGAATATACAAATGGCGCGTGGGGGAGTTATTACACTTCCACCTGCGAGCCTATGGGTCCTCTCCATTTTGAATTTGCCGGGGATAAGGGAAAACTTGTCATAAGACAGGGTGTTGAGGGAAATGTACCGATAAAAGAGATTATTTTATACAAATATTCTTTTCCCGTTAAAGAATACACCCTCAAATCCAACAATATGTGGGATAAGATGGAGGTTAAAAAGGAAATCATAGAACCTGGTCCTGGGATATCAAAGAGTATAATGGAAAACTTTAGAGATGCGATTTTAAAAGGAGAAAAACTATATGCTCCTGGAGAAGAGGGTATTAATGCAGTGGAGTTTTTTAATGCCTGCATTTTTTCTTCCCATGTGAAAAAGCCGGTTAAAATTCCTGTACCGAGAAAGAAATACGATGAGTTAATGGAACAACTGAAGAAAACTTCAAAGAAAAAAAAAGATGTGAAGGTTCAGAGGGTAACCGATCCTAACCTAAAATAACCGGAGCAATCCGATACCTTTTGTCAGATTTTGCGTAAATATTCACTGAACACCGTGCTGTCATTGCGAGGAATGACAACTCGGCGGCAGGCTCTGCAATCCGACGCTTTTTGTCGTTGCGAGGCGTTTTCTACCGTGGCAATCCCAATGACGTGGGTGAGTGAATATTTACCAATATACCATAAATGCCGATTATCAAAGTAAATGGAGTTGGCGGGGAGGAGATTATGAACAGGGTGAGAATAGGAGTTGTGGGAATGGGAGGTATGGGTTACGCCCACTGTAAGAATGTGACCAATCTGGAAAATGCCCGGCTTACCTGTGTGTGTGATAATGAAGAATCTGTTGTGAAAGAAAAAGCGCAAGAGTTTGGGGTAAAGGCTTTTACGGATTATAAAGAGATGATAACAAGTGGTCTGTGTGATGCCATTATTGTCGCAATTCCCCATTGGTTTCATCCAGATGTAAGCATATATGCTTTCCAGAACGGGTTGCATGTACTTTCTGAAAAACCCATTGCTGTTACGGTTGCAGATGCTGACAGGATGATAAAAGCGGCAAAAGAACACAGGAGAATTTTTTCTGTGATGTTGCAAAAGCGAACGGAAAGCCGATTTAAAAAGGCATTAGAACTTATTCATAGCGGACAGTTAGGAGAAGTTACAAGGACACTATGTATAGATTCCTGGTACAGGACACAGGCGTATTACGACAGCAATGTCTGGCGTGCTACCTGGAAAGGCGAAGGTGCTGGGGTACTTATCAATCAGGCGCCCCACATAATAGACATATTTATGTTATTGGGAGGTCTGCCCAATAAGATAGAGGCAAAGATAAGAACGCGCTATCACCAGATAGAGGTGGAAAATGAGGTGCAGGCTCTACTTGAATATAAGAATGGTGCCTGCGGATATTACTATACTGCAACCTTTGAGCCACAACAGGGACACTATATTGAGATATGTGGAGAAAAAGGCAAACTCACATTTAGTCAACAAGAAGTCAAATTTTTTAGGTACAGTGGCTGTATTCCAGAACATATTGTATCAGCCGAAGATATGTGGGCATCTCTGGAAGTAAAGGAAGAAAAGATTGACATAGCAGAAGGCCCGCACACACCTCATCTTGAAATAATAAGGAATTTTGTTTCTGCAATTCTCACAGGAGAAAAACTAATATCTCCTGGAGAAGAAGGTATTTATTCTGTGGAATTCGGTAATGCCTGCATACTTTCCGGGATGAAACATAAACCAGTGACTCTCCCGATAGATAGACAGGAGTATACGGAGTTAATAGAAGAACTCAAGAAAAACTCAAAGCCAAAGACACATGTAAGGATTCAGAGGGCAACCGACCCCCAGTACAGAAAATAATGTTTTATAGAAGGTTAGGTATAATTAAAAAGGAGACACCGGAGGGAAAATGGGTAAGATTTATAATATAGGTTTTTTTGGAAACAACCATGTGGGAAAAACCATGCTTGCTGAAACAATGTTTTATAAAAGCGGCATGATTGATAGAATAGGTGATATAGCCGAGGGCAATACTGTTCTTGACTATGATGCAGAAGAGGTTGCTAAACAGATGAGCCTGAATTTAGCATTTGGGCATATCAAAAAAGGTGATAGTATCATTTACAT
>CAZYYF010000163.1:0-2837 GCA_964650875.1 uncultured bacterium | reverse complement strand
GGGATTGCCACGCCGAAAGACGGCTCGCAACGACAAAAGACGTCGGATTGCCACGGCAGAAAACGCCTCGCAATGACAAACGAGAGGCGCATTCCTCGCAATGACAACACGGTGTTCAGTGAATATTTACCAGTAAACTATTATATATTATTACACAAACTATAAACTGTCAAATTTATGTACAAGTTTTCCGCTATATCTTTGAAGACGAATGGGTATAAATTTGAAAATGACCAGAAACCTCAATCTTGTTGGTATAGTACGAAGAAGGTTGCTAAAAATAGGCCAGATGTGGTTGACTGAATTATTCCATTTTATTAACAGATACGGGGCAGTTGACTACCTGAAAGCATCTCTACTACCCTATAACTGCCCCCAACAGTATTTAATATTACCTTCCCAGGTGGGTCTTTGACAACCTCTCCTATGATTTTTGAGTGTTTCCCATACCGGTGTTTTTTCATTACTGAAAGGATATCTTCAGCAGATTTATTTTCACATATGACTATTACCTTCCCTTCATTTGCCAGGTAAAGAGGGTCAAACCCTAACATCTCACAAAGGGCTTTTGTCTGCTGGCTCACAGGGATTTCTTTTTCGTACAGTCGTATTCCAAAAGATGAGTTTTCCACTATTTCATTCAGGGTTGTCGCTACACCCCCTCTGGTAGGGTCTCTCATAAATTTTATACTTCCTGTTTTTTGCAGGATGTCTCCTATCAGGCCATTCAGGGCTGCGCAGTCACTGGCAATATCTGCCTGGATGTTAAATTCCTTGCGGGCAAGAAGAACCGCAAGTTCGTGGTCTCCTATATAACCATTGATAATAACCCTGTCTCCTATATTTATACGTTTTTTCCCTAATCTGATGTTTTTATCAGATATTCCTATTGCTGATGTGTTTATGAAAAGACTGTCAGCTTTGCCTTTTTCAACCACCTTAAAATCTCCAGTAACAATTTCTACTCCTGCCTGAGCGGCTGTTTTTGATATGGAACTTGTTACTTTTTGCAAGACCGATGTCTCAAAACCTTCTTCAACGATGATAGAGCAGGACATAAAAAGAGGACTTGCTCCTGTTACACTTATGTCATTAACTGTTCCGCAGACCGACAGTTTTCCTATATCGCCTCCTAAAAAGACAAGCGGGTTGACAATATAGGAATCAGTGGTAAAACTTATATTGCACTTTTCACTTATATTTTCCAGTATTGCAGAGTCATCAAGGTTTTTCAGTATATCTCCCTTGAAATATTTCAAGAAGACATCTTTTATAAGAGAGCGCATCAGCCGCCCGCCACTGCCGTACGATAGAAGAATTTTTTTATCCATTCAGGTCCTTTCATATCTATAAAAAGCCGCACAGGCACCTTCAGAAGACACCATACATGGACCAACAGGCTCTTCAGGGAGACATCTTTTCCCAAAAAGCCTGCATTGCTGAGGAGTTTTTATGCCTTTGAGGATATCCCCGCATATACAGTTCTTTTCTTCCTTATGTCTTTTGACTTTCACGGAAAATTGTTTTGACGCGTCAAACTTCGCGTAATCTTTTCTTATAGATAATCCGCTTGTTCGTATGATACCCAAACCTCTCCATTCCGAGTCTGTTGCTTCAAAAACATCAGAAATAAGAGCCAGCGCTTTTTTGTTCCCGTTTTCCTTCACAACCCTTTTATACTGGTTTTTCACGCAGGGTTTTTTCCTATCTACTAATATATTAGTAAGTAAAAGTATTGATTGAAGGATATCAATCGGCTCAAAACCACTTACCACACAGGAGATGCCATATTTATCTGGGATTTTTTTATAAGGACGGCTGCCGGTAATTGCGCTTACATGCCCCGGACATATAAAACCATCTATGTTTACCTGCCCGGATTTCAGAAGATATTCCATTGCAGGAAGAATAAGTTTGTGCCCTGACAGGGAAAAAAAGTTTTTTATGCCGCATCGTTGTGCTTCTTTCAACACCATCGCCGCCACAGGAACTGTAGTTTCAAATCCCACCCCGAGAAATATGATATTTTTATCTCTATTTCTTTCCGCCAACGATAGACACTCAAAAGGAGAATAAACAACCCGTATATTATTGTTTTCGGCCTGTTGTTTTTCAAGGGAAGAATATGAACCTGGTACCTTCATCATATCTCCAAATGTGGCAACTATTGTGTTTGGCAAACGGGAAAATTCTATCGCGGTATCCAGATATCTGTTAGGTGTTACACATACCGGACAGCCCGGTCCTGAAAGAAGATGTATAGAGGCAGGAAGTAGTTTCCTGATACCGTATCTTCCGATAGTCATTGTATGAGTGCCGCAGACCTCCATAAGGTTTATTTGCCCGGCTAATTTCTCCGCTTGTCTATGTATTTCTTTGACGAGTTTCTGTATGGCAGCTCCGTTTCTATATTCAGAAATGTATCTCACCTGAAAATTTTCCTCTTTCTCACTTCTTTTTATTTCTATTGCCCCATCAGAGAGAAGTTCTATGTTAACTTCCTTTTAAGACTACCAAACTCTGCTACCGCAGTATTGTTTTTTATCTTGATTACCTTCATTGGTACTGCTAATACCAATTCGTCTTCAAAGAAAAATATTCACTCAACCACGTCATTGCGAGGGCCGGAGGAATTGCCACGCCATAAAAAACATTCCTCGCAATGACACGCGGGGGGCGCGTCTCCCTGCCCCTCGGTGGTCATTGGGATTGCCACGGCAGAAAACGCCTCGCAACGACAAAAAGCGTCAGATTGGAATTTTGTTAGGGGTTCTTTCTCCTCAGACATTCTGCCAGTATAGGCAGAAATTGGTCTTTCTTTATAAACGGAAGTTTAT
>CAZYYF010000162.1:0-2879 GCA_964650875.1 uncultured bacterium | reverse complement strand
TTTCTACACAGGAATAAAAATTCAGACGCTGCAAGTTTCTTTTAAACGATTTAAAGCATATTTATTTTTATACTCCAAGGCTTTCTGTTATAATTTTACAATATGGAAGCCTTAAAACTAAAAGAATTTCTGACTGCTGTAAAGATCTCTCTGGAAACGGCTTTTCCTCTTCAGTACTGGGTTATAGCAGAAATTGCTAGTTTGAAAGTCAATCCCAGTTCACAACACTGCTATATGGACCTTGTTGAAAAAGACAACAGGGCCGTTGTAGCAAAAGCAGGTAGTGTTATATGGAAAGGCAGGTTTGACTATATAAACAAAAAGTTTAGCGAAGCCACAGGACAGCAGCTGAAAGAGGGATTTAAGGTATTACTACTTGTAGATATATTGTTCCACGAGATTTACGGGTTGAAACTTAACATCAACGATATAGACCCTTCTTACACGATAGGAGAGTTTGCTCTCCATAGAAAAAAGATATTGGAACAGTTGGCAAAAGAAGGTCTTCTTGAACAAAACAAAACGATACCGTTTCCTCTTGTTCCGCAAAGGATTGCTGTTATATCTTCCCCCTCTGCTGCTGGTTACGAAGACTTTATCAATACACTCAGATGTAATCCCTATGGCTATCTATTTATTACAAAACTGTTTTCTGCATCCATGCAGGGAAAACAGACAGAAAAATCCATTATTGACGCGCTTAAAACCTGCCTTGCCAGAAAAGAAGAATTTGATATAGTTATTATCATAAGAGGTGGCGGAGATAATGTTGATTTACACAGTTTTGACAACTACAATATCGGCAGGGCAATAGCCCGCTTTCCTCTTCCAATACTAACGGGTATAGGACACAAACGAGATGAGACCGTAGCAGACATCGTCGCCCATACAAAACTTATAAGTCCTACTGCTGCTGGAGAATTTGTTATAGCCAGAACAAAACAATTTGAAGAACGGATAGAACAGGCAGCAATGAGATTAGCAGGTAGGCTTAATATTGAACTGTCCAGACAAACAACATCTCTTGAAACAGAAAAAAAACATCTCAAGATCTTCACAGATTTTTTCTTTCAGAAGAAAAAACAGAAATTTATCACCTTATATGAGAACTTCAGGAACATTGTCGCAAAAAGAGTCGCTTCCAACGAAGTTATTCTAACGCGAATACCCTTTAACCTGTCCATGTCATCAAAATCACTTATAAAAACATATATTACCACTCTGGAAAGACATAAGGATAAGATAGAACTTATGAACCCATTAAAAATCATGCAAAGAGGCTACAGCCTGACTTTCAAAAACGGGCAACTGGTAAAGAATACCGAAGGTATCACAAGAGGGGACAGTATAGAAACAAGGTTCTACAAAGGTAGTGTGGAAAGTACAGTTAAAGAAGTTAAAGAAAGAGGTGTATAATGAGAAAAAACAACGAAATAACATATTCAGAAGCACTTGCCGAACTTGAAGGGATAGTTTCCGCTATTGAAAACGAAGAAGTAGAGGTAGATAGTCTACTAGAAAAAGTAAAAAGGGCTTCTTACCTTCTCCGTTACTGTAAGGAAAAACTCAGACATACTGAGGCTGAAGTAAAAAAGGTGTTATCTGAAATAGCCGAAAACAGCAGTGAAGACAACGAGCAAAAAGTACCATAAGTATAGTTTTGAATGCGAATTCGTATTAGATTTACCTGTGGTTGACAAGTACAACTGACCCCCTTTATATTGATTGCATCATTTGAACACAGAAAGAATTATACATGATGGTGTTGAAGCACCGTAATACACAGTATTTTCAGCAATATGTTTTCGCCTCTCAATTCCGAGGGGACCGCCGGTATTGGGATTGACATCAAACCTTGGATAATTGCTACTGGAGATGTCCAGTCTTATCCTATGTCCCTTCACAAAACGGTTTGCTGTAGGATAAAGTTCAAAATTGATTTTGTAAACCTCGCCGGGAACTGCAATCTCTTCTTTCTCAAACCCATTTCTAAACCGCAAACGTAGAATGCTATCGCTAATATTAAGAGCAGCACCGTGTGGATAATTGAGAGAAGGAGGAAAGACATCTATCAACTTGGCAGTAAAATCCGTATCCATTCCGTCGGTTGAAACCCATAGTTTCATCGCAATAGGACCAACAACTGTTATATCTTTTGTTAACGGTTCAGTCATAAAGCATAAGATATCCGAACGTGATGAAAGAGGAAGTGTATTTTTCGCAAAAATAAAGATTTTATCTCCTTTCTGGTCAAACCCTCCTGCCGGAAGAGGGATAGCTGAAAGGTTACCGCCTATCGTAGGTACAGGGTCAGAAGGGTCAAAATTATAAGTAGTATGAAAATCTCCTGATAGAAGAGGTTTAAGAGAAAGATGTCCATCAGGATATAAATAAAAAGGCATAGGTTGCGTTTCAGCAGGCGGCCAGACATCTGAAGTCTTCCACTCTCCCCCATGAAAAATCACACGGTTGCCCGTTTCTATCCCCTTACCTCCACCCATAAGAAAGTATTTTACCCGTTTTTCTTTGTCAACTCCAGTAGGCAAATTTTTAAGCCATCGGTCAAACCACCTGAGCTCAACTCCCATTATATCACTTAACCCACCTTCAGGAACACTTGACATATCTCCAGCAGTTGCCTTAAAGTCTCCACCATGGGTCCACGGGCCGGCAAGTATGTGCACAGGCTTTTTCTTTTGTTTGCCAAGCTCAATGAAGTTTTCAAAAGATGAACGGGTATAGGTATCATACCACCCTGCAATATAGAGGGTAGGAACATCTGCATGTCTCTCGTAATGAAAACGTGGACCATAACCCGGCCTTTGCCAGTATTCATCATATAGGCACCTTGTAGAGATATCTATTGCCCACTGTTCATA
>CAZYYF010000161.1:0-2957 GCA_964650875.1 uncultured bacterium | reverse complement strand
GCGGCAAGCTCCCCGCTGTGGATGGGAGTTCACTGACCGGCCTTTTCGACCCCGCGTCTCCCGGCGCAATCGGCGGCACGACCCCGAACACGGGAACGTTCACGACCCTGACGGCCGACAGCCTCAACATCACCCGGAAGTCCGGCTCTGCCACCATAGCCGAGTTCTACGAAGACCCAGACAACGGCGATAACAAAGTCACTGTCACGGTGCCTGCCTCGATGGACAGTGATACCACCTTCAATCTCGCAGAGGTCTACAACTCCATGACCACGCTTCGGGATGCGATCGGCGAAGGCTCTCCCGGCTCCGGTCTCCCCGAAGGCGGGACGGAAGGGCAGATCATCATCAAGGGCGCAGAGTCTGCGGGATGGGGCAATGGTGACGATGTGGCGATAAGCTACAGCCCGACCGATGAATATACCAATACAGATTCCACGCTCGCAGGCCATCTTGCGGGAATAGCCGCAGAGCTCGCGGCCCTGAAGCTCCAGATCACCACCATGACTAAGGCCCTCGGCCTTAATGTCTTCTTCTTCGACTTCACTTCTCCGGCAGATTCCCCATATTACACCTCCACTACTACCGGCATCCCTGTTGTCGTGGATGTGACCTGCTCCAATACGACCTACGAGATAGCCGGTGTGCGGTATCAGGTGGATTCCGGCGGGTACGAGGGGAACAGCCTGACCAACACCGAGGGCGACACCTGGGAAGCTTCCATGTCAGAAATGGACCAGGAGGGCAAATACACCTATCAGCTTGAGGCAGTGGACACAAAAGGCGAGCCCAACACCGGCGAGTCTGTCGTGCGGACGGTGATTATCGACACCACGCATCCTGTGATCGACCTGGGAGCAGGAGCCAACCCGACGACCCATGACGGATCAGGAACCGACACCTGGGATCTCCAGATCGGGATGATTACCGAGGCGTATATAGCCTCCATCCAGTACCGGCTCACCGTGGATGGTGGGGAGACTCCTGAGTGGTCAACCTGGTCTCCTACGTGGACAACGACAGGGATTAATCTGCCGGATGAAACCGAAGACCTGCATATCGCGGTCAAGGTGACGGATTTGGCCGGGAATTGGGACACGGGCGGGGTGGTGGTGACGTATAGTGGGGGGTCAGATTGCATGACCGGCACATACACATTTGCATGGAACGGCGACTACCCATCCGACCCTGACAAGGCTTGCAAGGCCGATGGATCGACAGTGGATGGTACGCAGTCAGGGGGGACGCTTGATAGCACGGCATTTGTCGCAACAGCTAAAGACCAGTACGTAGAGTATACAATAACCACCAGTGAGTTCAGCGAGGATGAAGGCACCTTATTCATAGAGGTCTACATTGAGCCTGACGCTGTCGATTACTTTTACTTCTTTGAAATCCTCAATGCTGAAAACGTAACCACAAATAGGATGGTTGTGAGCTATAACCCAACAGGAAATCGTCTCAGTGTGGCTCGATATGGCGGAGGAGTATCTGACACACTGGACGATCCCAATTGCACCATTACACCGGAAGGTTATGTAACGGTTGGCGTATCGTGGTCAGTCGGTAGGGAAACGGAGGATTTCAGCATATCGAATGATTCTGGCGAAAACTGGTACAGTGACGGCGTTGATGGGATAGCTACGATGGAGAACACACCAGATACATTGCGTATGGGGAATCTCTACGCACCATCACATAATCACGGATACAGAATAGCTCGATGGGCTGTTGTATCCGGTTATCAAGGAGCGTGCCCGTGGTGAGACAACTTCTGCTTATAATCGGCTTTGTTCTGGTATGCGGATCTGCGTATGCCGATGGCTACATTTCCTGTGATGTTGCTGACGGATGGAGTTATGATGCAGTAAACGGGTGGATGGAGACAGGGAACCTATCCTCAGATAACAGAGTAACATTGGATGGCGGTCACGGCACTCAAACAATGTCTCAAGATTCATCGGGGTATACTGGCGAGTGCTGCCAAGTTGACATTACAGCCTACGGAGAAGATGGTGATTGGAAGATTTACCCATTATATAAAGCTGCCTCTGGGTGCATCTTTCAGAATGGCGCAGGGTATAACAGGGCGTACTTTTACGCCAAAGTCCCAAAACTGACAGGAACTGATAGATACACTTTCCATTTTGGGACATACTCCAAAGATCCTACAATCGGAAAATGCGAATGCAGTAATGACGGAAATCATTTTTACCATTACTATGAACGTATAATTGGCTCATCGGATTATTGGATGAAGGTTTATGTGGATCTTCACCCCCAGCATGAAGTGAATGAAAAAACAGACCCCGGAAATAACCCGACGATGAACAAGGCTACCACCTGCTACCCAGACAACTTTGCAACCGAGGGGTGGGATTATTTTGCAGGCATGACAAGGGCTTATTGGGAAATGAAATACTCTCCCTGGGATAACAACGAAGCGGAATGGAGCGCATACACCTGCTATTTTGACGATTATACTTGGTACAATGAAACCTATGACGAGAACACAACCTCGATCAATTCTGTACTCATAGAGTATTGGGGAGATGGGCATTTCCGGTTAAATTGGGCCGGTGTAAGTCAGTATGTAGAGCACACACAGAGGTATGAGGTCAAATACTCAACATCTCAGATTACGTCAGAGAATTGGGCGAGTGCGTCATACCCATCAGACATGCCATCAGGTGGATATGGAGCGGAGAATGTCGGTCATTACAATAATGATTATCACGCAGATTTCACCATTCCCGGATTCAACGAGGACACTACCATATACTTTGCTATAAAGGACATAACTCCTGGCGGTGATGATAGGCTAAAACGGGTTGATTATTTAGTTTCCGGTGAATCCGGCAACTACAGTCCTGTGGCGACAACCATAAGCATCATCAACAGCGGCATTCGAGGCGGCGGGGGCGTGAGGTAGATCATGGCCGAAGACAGGTTCCAAA
>CAZYYF010000160.1:0-2980 GCA_964650875.1 uncultured bacterium | reverse complement strand
TTTTACTCTTTGACTGGATATGTTCTTTGCTGTATATCCATTGCCTCTTAGGATCAAAAATAACAATATCTGCCCTATTGCCTTCTGAGAGACTTCCTCTGTCTGTCAGACCCAGAACCTTCGCGGGACCTTCTGTCCATCTGGCAACTATCTGTTGAATACTCATCCCTTTATCTGTTAGTCCCATAGACAAAGGTAGTGCAGTCTCAAAACCTATTATACCAAAAGGAGCGTTTTCAAAACCTGATTCTTTTTCTTCCTGGCTATGGGGCGCATGGTCGGTTACAATACAATCTATCGTTCCGTCCTTCAATCCTTCAATCAATGCTTTTAAGTCCTTTTCTGTCCTCAGGGGAGGAGAAACCTTCGCATTCGCATTATAACCTTCTACTGATTGTTCCGTCAATACCAGATGGTGGACCGTAACTTCACAGGTAATATTCGGATTGGTTTTTTTAGCTTTTCTTAAGATATCAACTGCCTCTTTTGTGGACAGATGGGCAATATGCAACAACCCTCCTGTAAGTTTCGCCAGTGCAATATCCCTGTGGACCATAATTTCTTCAGCCTGACGAGGAATACCTACCAGTCCCATTTTTACAGAAAGCGCACCTTCATGCATAACTCCGTTTTTTGAAAGAATATTGTCTTCTGCATGGGATATCAGCCGCTTGTGGTGGAATTTTGTATATTCAAGGGCCCTTCGCATAACCAGACTATCCATAACACAATCCCCATCATCCGAAAAAGCACAAGCGCCTTCCTGCACCATTTCTCCATATGCAACCAGTTCCTTTCCTTGTCTGTTAATGGTTATCGCACCTATCGGTAAAACATCACAGTAAGCACTAATCGCCCGGTTTTTGACAAATCCTATTGCAACCTTGTTGTCAAGTGCAGGAGATGTGTTAGGCATACAACATATCGTAGTAAATCCTCCTGTTACAGCAGAAAAACTGCCATTGACTATTGTTTCCTCGTCTTCCCTGCCAGGCTCCCGCAAATGACAATGTATGTCAATCAACCCAGGCAACACATACATACCCTGTGCATCTATAACCTTAAATGATGCACTTGCCTTGATATTCCTACCAACCTGCGCTATCTTTCCGTTTCGGATAAGAATATCAAATACCCCATCCTTGTTATTTTTAGGGTCTATTACATTACCGTTTATAATTATTATATCCATGATATTAAGTATCAAATACTACTGTTTTTTTCGTAAGTATTCACTCACCCACCGTGTTGTCATTGCTGAGTGTTCCCCCCCTCGTTTGTCATTGCGAGCGTATTATGCGTAGCAATCGCAATGACGTGGTTGGGTGAATATTTACGTAATAATTTAGTCAACCACATCTAGTCTATCCTTAGCAATCTTCTTCGCCCTATGTGATACCAATTCGTCTTCAAAGATATAGCGTCCAGCTTCCCCCTAATTTTCAAATTCAACTTCCCGTAAAACTTTATCACATACCACTCGCAATTGTCAACAAGATTTTGCAGGAAAAAAATTATACAAGTAGTGTCCCACTATAGTGTCCAAAAGCAAATTCAGCTTTCCTCCGTTGGCAAGGCATAAAGGGACAAAAGCGCACAGGCATAAAGTATTTAGTCTTAATTCTGTGCCTTTCAGTCAATGCATTTCTAGGTATCTACTTATAAAGTGGAAACAATATTATATGTATCAAAAGCTATACGTAATTCTTCATTTGTTGGTATCACATAAACCTTTATCTTTGACTCAGGTTTACTAATTTCACCTTCGTTTGAGAAGTTCTTATAGTTTTTTTCGTTGTCCAGTACTATCCCAAAGCCTTCCATACCAGCAAGGGCTTTTTCACGAACTTCAGGGGTTTTCTCACCAGCACCTGCTGTAAATACAATTGCATCAGTATGCCCAAGCACAGCCATATATGCACCTATGTATTTTTTTATCCGGTAGCTATATATATCTATGGCAAGCATAACCCTTCTATTGTCTATGTTATCAAGCAGGTTGCGGAAATCATTGGATATCCCAGATAGACCCAGAAGTCCGCTTTTCTTATTTAAAAGGTTGTTGACTTCCTGCGCTTTTAACCCCAGTGATTCCATAAGGTATAATATAATACCCGGATCAATATCTCCACTTCTGGTGCCCATTACCAGTCCTTCAAGAGGTGTAAGTCCCATGCTTGTATCTATAGAATGGCCATTTTTGATAGCCGTAATACTGCATCCATTTCCAAGGTGACAGGTAATCACATTGACATCGTACTTATCTCTACCCATCAACTCTGCGACTCTCCTTGCGACATATCTGTGGGATGTCCCGTGAAAACCGTATCTCCTAATCCTGTACTTCTCATAGAGCTCGTAGGGTATGGCATACAAAAAAGCTTCTTCAGGCAAGGTAGTATGGAAAGCCGTATCAAAAGACGCTACTTGTACACTGGACGGAAAAAGCTGTATAGCAGCCCTTATGCCAGCCAGGTTATGAGGGTTGTGAAGCGGGGCAAGTTGCATACATTCTTCTATCTTTTTTATTATTTCCTCATTTAAGATAACACTTTTGTCAAACCCCTCTCCTCCATGGACTACCCTGTGGCCAACTCCCCTTATCTCATTAACATCAGATACTATCCCTTTTTCTTTATCCACAAGCAGTTTTGCAATCAGTCCCAACCCGTCGGTATGATTTTTTATTCTTACCTGCTGTTTGAGTGGCTTTTCACCTGATGTATACTTTAAAAAGGATTCTTCTTCACCTATTTTTTCTACCAACCCCTCCATAAGCAACTTTTCTTCTGGCATTTCAAAAACCTTGAATTTTATGGAGGAACTGCCACAGTTTATAATAAGTATCTTCATTTTTCTTTTTGCTCCATCTTATAGATGATGCATCTAATCAATCTAGTAAAAACAATGGTTATTTATTTTATAGATGTTTCTGGATAAACTCAACGGCTTTGCCCACTGTTTTAACCTGTAACGCCGC
>CAZYYF010000159.1:0-2996 GCA_964650875.1 uncultured bacterium | reverse complement strand
CTTTCTGATGAGATTGAAAATGGTAAACATGTTCTGGCTGAAGGGGCCCAGGGTACTTTTCTTGATATAGATTTTGGTACCTATCCCTATGTTACTGCTTCCAACTCTATTGCGGGAGGGGCATGTACAGGTCTTGGTATTTCTCCAAAGAAAATAACCAGAATTATTGGAGTTGCTAAGGCTTATACCACCAGGGTAGGCATGGGTCCTTTTCCGACAGAACTGAAAGGAGAAGAAGGGGATAATTTAAGAACAATAGGTAACGAGTATGGCGCTACAACAGGTAGACCGCGAAGGTGTGGATGGTTTGATTCTCTGTTAGTAAGATTTGCTTGCAAGGTCAACGGACTGGATGAAGTTATCATAACAAAACTTGATGTTTTATCCGGCTTGAAAAAACTTAAGATAGGGATTGCTTACGAATATAACGAATACATTTATAAGAATTATACCTTTAACAGTAAGATATTTTCCCAGTGCAATGTCATTTATAAAGAAGTAGACGGATGGCAGGAGGATATAAGAACAATAGGGCAGTATAGGCATCTTCCTGTGAATGCGAAAAAATACATAGAGAAAATAGAAGAGCTTATAGAAGTTCCGATAACGAAAATCTCTGTGGGGTCGTCCCGTCTACAGACGATATCAAGGTAAAATGGAAGGGAGATAGAAAATGAATGGTGCGCAGATAATGGTGGAATGTTTAAAACAAGAGGGAATAGATATTATTTTTGGGTATCCAGGAGGAGTATTACTACCTCTTTGTGACCAGCTTTATGATAGTGGAATAAAGTTTGTTCTGGTACGTCATGAGCAGGGGGCAACTCATGCTGTTGACGGGTTTGCAAGGTCTTCAGGAAAAATAGGGGTATGCATGGCGACTTCCGGTCCAGGAGCTACAAACTTAGTTACAGGAATTGCAACAGCATATATGGATTCTATTCCTATGATAGCTATTACTGCACAGGTTGCAACAAATCTCATAGGAAGTGATGCTTTTCAAGAGGTGGATATTACAGGAATTACACGTCCCATAACCAAACATAACTATCTTATAAAAGATGTTGCTGATATAGCCAGGACAGTTAAAGAGGCTTTTTATATAGCAAGGTCTGGCAGACCTGGTCCTGTACTTATAGACTTGCCTGTTGATATCCAGAGAGCTGAATCTGAATTTGAATATCCTGATAAGGTTGACATCAGAAGTTATAAACCTGTGTATGAAGGACATCCTTTGCAGATAGAACGGGCGTGTAGGATGATAAAAGAATCAAAAAAACCTTTGCTTCTTGCGGGAGGTGGAATAATAGGCGCTAATGCTTCAGAAGAGCTGAAAAAATTTGTTGAAACGGCAAATATACCAACAACATTTACTCTGATGGGATTAGGTAGTCTTCCGATAGAGCATCCTTTATCTCTAGGGATGTTAGGTATGCACGGCACCAAATATGCAAATTATGCGGTTATTGAATGCGACCTTTTAATTGCTATAGGATGCCGTTTTGATGACAGGATTACGGGTAAGATTGAAGATTTTGCCCCAAATGCCAGAATCATACATATTGATATAGACCCTACTTCCATAAGTAAAAATATCGTTGTAGATGTTCCTATTGTTGGAAATGCGAAGGATATTCTTGAACAATTCAATGAGAAAATCACATTTGTACCGAGAAAAGAGTGGATTACCAAGATAAAAGAATGGAAAGAAAAATATCCACTTTCCTATAAGAAGAATGGTTTGAAGCCACAGTATATCATAGAAAAAATATCGGCGCTTCTTCCGGAAGACGCTATTATATGTACTGAGGTTGGACAGAACCAGATGTGGACTGCGCAGTATTATAAATTCAAGAAACCAAGGACATTTATTACCTCGGGAGGTCTGGGAACTATGGGTTTTGGATTTCCCGCGGCAATAGGAGCGCAGTTTGCGAACCCTGGCAAGGTGGTTGTAGATATAGCAGGGGATGGAAGTATTCAAATGAATATACAGGAACTTGCAACTGCTGTTTATCACCGTTTGCCGATAAAAATCATCGTCCTCAACAACTTTTGTTTAGGGATGGTTAGGCAGTGGCAGGAGTTGTTTTATAACAAAAGATATGCCTATACCTGTACCGAAAACGCACAGCCTGATTTTGCAAAACTTGCCGAGGCGTATGGAGCAATTGGTTATAAGGTTGTGTCAGTTGAAGAATTTGATGGGATTATTTCAAAGGTGTTGGAAGAAAAAGATAAACCTGTGATTCTTGATTGCAGGATAGACCCAGAAGAAAAAGTTTTCCCTATGGTCCCGGCAGGCGCTGCCCTTGACCAGATACTTGAAGGTATAGCATAGAAACATATAAATATGAGGAAAAGGAATGAAAAACAATAAAGACACAGAGGTGCATGTTGTTATTATCACTGTTGAGAACAAACCGGGGGTATTAGCAAGAATAGCAGGTCTTTTTTCAGCAAGGGGTTATAATATAGACAGTTTATGTGTCTCAGAGACTGAGGATCCTTCTATCTCAAAAGTTACAATGACGATGAAAGGCGATGCAAGAATCCTTGAACAGATTTATAAACAGTTGAATAAACTGATAGATGTTATAAAAGTCCAGGATTTGACACAAGGAGATTTTATTGACAGAGAACTTGTTCTTATAAAAGTCAAAACTCTTAATCCTGTCGTAAGACAAGAGATTATACAGTTAGCTAATACATTCAGGGCAAAAGTTGTAGATATTGGAAGGAAATCTCTTACACTGGAAATTGTAGGTGGGATATCCAAGATTAATGCTATCATTGGACTTTTGAAAACTTATGGTCTACAAGAGATTGTCCGGACAGGAAGGATTGCCCTTCCGAGAGAATTTGGACAGCAGAAATAATAACATTAACATCCTTTCACCTTTTTTTATTCTCTTCTATTCAAGCAGGAGAGGTCTCAATGAGCAAGGGCGATGAATACCATATAGCCCAACGTCAAATCGGTGAGAGGAAAAACT
>CAZYYF010000158.1:0-3018 GCA_964650875.1 uncultured bacterium | reverse complement strand
TGGGTTTCTAACCAATTCATCTCTGGTAATGATATCAGGATGTTCACTTCTTTCAGTGTTTTTTTTTCCAGGCATAGTCTATGCTATCATAAAAAAAGGCAAGGAGAAGCTTTTTCTTGCGGGACTGTTATTTGCTTTTATACCGCTTTTACTAACAGGCGGGTTCAAATATGCCAGGTATTATCTCATTGTACTGCCTTTTATGATTGTTCTTGCAGCTTCTTTTATCTCTGCTTTTTCTGAGAACAAATATGGCAAAAGCATTTTTACAAAGGCAGTTTTTATGGTGGCGCTTTTTGTGCCTTGTCTTAAATCATTTTCTTATGCCATTCACATGAATGGTAAAGATGTAAGGATTGATGCTGCTGAATTTATTGATACAAATATTCCTTTCCAATCAAGGATAGTTTTTACCAGAGACCCCTGGGTTTTTGAAGTACCTCCTGTAAATAGGTATAATTATAATATGTCTGTTGTGGAAATAGGAGATGGCCTTTTAGAAGTGGAGCAGGACAGTTATCTTGTTGTAGGAGAACTACAGTATTTTCTTGCATATGGTTCCAGGATTGAAAATGAAAAAATTTTGATAAAAAAGATAGAAGATTACGGATATACAGTTGAACGAGTATTTAGAAAATTTCCCCATATATTCAATATAACGTTTGACACAGACAAGACTGTCCACGATATGATTTATACCCACCCAGCCATCTATTTGTTTAAGAAAACATGAAAGATACGATTTTATATACCTTGCCCAAGGATTTGATTGCCCAGTATCCTTTAATCGACAGAGAAAAGGCACGGCTTCTGGTGGTCAACCGTAAAACAGAAAAATTAGAAGAAAGATGCTTTTCTGATATAACAGGATATTTTGAAAAAGGAGATGTCCTGGTTTTGAACAACAGCAAGGTTATTCCGGCAAGGCTGAAAGGTAGGAAAATTACCGGGGGGCTGGTGGAGATTTTTCTTTTGAAAAAAATAGGACCTTACAGATGGGAAGTTCTTCTAAGAGGTAATATCAAGGCAAGTCAGTTGTGTAGGATTGAGAAAAAAAACAATGAAGATGCATCTTTAATGGTAGAGATAGAAAAGAAAAATGAAAACGGCAGTTATATAGCACGGTTTGATACTGATGAAGATGAAAAGATTTTCAGGTTTGGAGAGGTTCCTTTACCTCCTTATATAAAACGAAAGGCTGATAAAGATGATGAAGAATATTATCAGACTGTGTATGCTAAAAGACAAGGTTCTGTAGCGGCCCATACAGCAGGACTACATTTTACAACCCGGATCCTTGAAGAAATTGCATCCACAGGAGTACAAATCGTTTATCTGACCTTACATATCGGGTGGTCTTCTTTCAAGATATTGAAGGAGAATGAGAAAAGTGTAGGAGAAGAATTTTTTGAGATAAGCGATAAAACTGCCTCTGTAATAAATACAGCAAAACAACAGGGTAGAAAAATTTTTGCAGCAGGCACCAGCAGTGTCCGTGCTCTTGAAAGTGCTGTTAACAATAGGTGTCTAACGGCAGCTTCCAGACGCACTGAATTGTTTATAAAGACCGGATTTAATTTCAGTATAGTTGATGCTATGCTTACAAATTTTCATCTTCCCGGGTCAACCCATCTTTATCTTGTATGTGGGTTTGCTGGTGCAGACATAATAGAAAAAGCCTATAAAGTTGCTGTGGAGAAAAAATACAGGTTTTACTCCTATGGAGACGCAATGCTTATAATCTAATTGAAACGTTCTTTTTTTTGACAAAAGGGGAATTTTAAGTGAGAAAAATATGAAGCAAGTATTCAATTTCAAGATTGCCAAGAAAGACAATAATACACAAGCACGGACTGGAACCCTGAAAACCCCTCATGGTATTGTCCATACTCCCTGTTTTATGCCAGTAGCTACCCTGGCAACTGTGAAAACGCTTTCTTCCGAAGACCTTGAAGATATAGAAGTGGAGATGCTGATTTCCAATGCATACCATCTTTACCTTAAACCAGGGTTGGATATTCTTGATAGGGCAGGAGGGATACATTCGTTTATGAACTGGAAAAAACCTATTGTAACAGACAGCGGGGGGTTTCAGATTTTTAGTCTTGAAAATGTACAGGTAGAGGATGAAGGTGTATGGTTTAAGTCAAAGATAGATGGTTCCTCACATTTTATAACCCCTGAAAAATCTATCAACATACAGAACACAATAGGTGCGGATATTATTATGGCTTTTGACTACTGTCCGCGCCGTTGGGATGACTACAATGAGGTTAAAAAAAGCGTTGATATTACCTTACAATGGGCAAAAAGATGTGCTACTTTCCATGTCAAAAATAACCAGTGGCTTTTTGGAATAATACAGGGAGGAATATACAAAGACTTAAGGAACAGGTGTATAGAAAAAATGGATGGGATGGATTTCAAAGGATTTGGACTTGGAGGGTTAAGCATAGGGGAACCTTTTGAAGAAACCTCTTCAACCGTTGACTTTATAGTACAGAATCTCTCCGATAAAAAAATCCGTTATTTCATGGGGCTTGGAATGCCTTTACAACTGCTTGATATGATAGAAAAGGGTGTGGACCTTTTTGATTGCGGGATGCCTACTCATATTGCAAGAACCGGTTCTGCATTTACCTATAGAGGGAAAATAAACATAAAAGCAGGCAGGTACAAGAACGATTTTTCTCCCCTGGACGAAGACTGCAGATGTTTTGTTTGCAGAAACTATACCAGAGCATACATACGTCATCTTTTAAATACTAACGAGATACTCGGACTAAGATTGAATTCCTATCATAACCTATATTTTCTTATGAGGTTTATGGAGCATATCAGAGAATCTATAAAAGACGGGACTTTCAAAAAATTTAGCAAAAATTTCAAAAAGAAGTATAATATAGGAATAGATAACAATTAACGTAAGCGCTCTCTTGGTGAACCCGCTATTATTACGAGAAGCTGAGGTGAAACAATGTTATAAGATAACCATATAGATAGGCTCCTCGCAACAAC
>CAZYYF010000157.1:0-3032 GCA_964650875.1 uncultured bacterium | reverse complement strand
AATAGGCATAATATCAGACATACATGGAAACCTTGAAGCCCTTGAATCAACGCTAAATTTTCTCAAAGGCAAAACAGATATTCTGGTGTCTCTTGGAGATATAGTGGGATACGGACCAGACCCAGAAAAATGCGTGGAGATAATATCTGAAAAAAACATGCTGGCGCTCCGTGGCAACCATGAAGAATCTCTCATTACAGAGGACTTCTCCAGACTTAAAGATACTGCAAGAATCTCTTTAGAATGGACCCAAAAAAATCTACCTTTTTCTTACATAGAAAAGTTCAAAGGATGGCCGGAGAAAGCAGAGAAAACAGGAACTCTATTTGCCCATGCATCCCTTTCAAACCCTCTTTATAGATACATATTCACAGGTAAAGATACTGAAGAAGAATTCCCTTTACTGAACGGTTCAGTTTGTTTTATAGGACATACCCATACACCAGGGGCATTCAAACAGGATATTTCTACAGGAAAGATTGAAACAATTTTACCTGATTTTAGCGGAACTTTAAATATAGTTATGGATACTGAGCATAAATATATTATAAATACAGGAAGTGTAGGTCAGCCGAGAGACGGATTTCCTTTTGCGTGTGCGGTAATATATGAAAAAGAAAAAGGTTCTGTTAACTTACACAGGATTGAATATCCTTCAGAAATAACAAGAAAGAAGATCATTGAACGAGGATTGCCGTCTGTTCTCGCAGGAAGGATTCTGAGAGCCATTTAGATATTCTTCTTTATTGCAAGTTGGTATAATTAAAAAAATAGGCTTGATAGATAACCACAAAAGGTTGATATGGACATTGCTAAAACAGCAGTATTATATACAATAGGTAAGCCATTAGTAATAAAAAACATTATCATTCCGCCCCTGAAAAATGGAGCCGTATTATGCAGGATAAAAATAACTACTATATGTGGCTCTGATATACACACTGTAAAAGGGCTGCGAAATGAACCTCTACCCCTTATACTTGGACATGAAGCAGTGGGTGAAATCGTTGATATAAAAGCATCTCCAGATACAAAGGGATTAAAAAAAGGAGATATTGTTACCTGGGCAATAGCCGTTTCATGTGGGAAGTGTTTTTTCTGTCGCAAGAAACTGCCGCAAAAATGCGTATCTCTTTACAAATACGGACATTCTTCTGTAAAAAAATGGCCATTTCTTACAGGAGGATTAAGCGAATATATATACCTTTTGCCTGGTAGCGCGATATATAAGATCCCCCAAGAGATATCTCAAAAAGAAATACTTGCCACAGCAAATTGTACATTAGCCACAGCAGTTAATGCCATAGAAAATATATCCTTCAAGAAAGGTGAAACAGCATTGGTTCAGGGAGCAGGACTTCTCGGTCTTTACATTACATCTCTTCTGCGGATCAAAGGAGCGTCGGTTATTATTGTCACAGATGTGAATCCAGATAGGCTAAAACTGGCTGGAGAATTCGGAGCCGATTACACTTTTAACATGCGAGAAACTGGCAGTTCTCAAAATCTACAAAAAACCACCCGTGAAACAACAGGAGGATACGGGATTGACAATGCTTTTGAAGCCTGTGGCAACCCAGAGTCAATAAAAGATGGTATAGAGTCATTGAGGATAGGGGGCAAATATCTCATCGCAGGTATGGTGACGGCAAACTCAGAAATAGTTCTTTCAGGAAATAATATCATAAGAAAGTGTCTTACACTAAAAGGGATACATAACTATAGACCCGATCATCTAGAAAAAGGAATAGATTTTATGAGAAAATATATCAACAAGTTTCCGTTTCAAAAAATTATAGGAGCTTCTTATCCATTGGGAGATGTCAACGAAGCGTTCAAAGAGGCATCTTCTGGAAAATATATAAGGGTTGGCATAAAACCCTGAAAATAAAGTTGCATCAAGAAACAGATGAAACTTTCATCTCGGCATGCCAGCAACAAAAAGGGAATTGGAAATAGGGTGATAAAAGGGGATGTCCTTGTAAGCAAATATCTCCTCTACAGGTTGTCATTCAGAGAAGCATAACGATGTGGCAATTTCCAGTGGGCTTTAGATTGATACTACTTAAAGAAGCATAGCCAATTTGGCACAACCCTATATTATACGAGGAGGAGAATCATGAAAATCAAGGCTGTTATTTTTGACTGGGCAGGTACAATGATAGATTATGGCTGTTTTGCGCCAGTAGAATCTCTGGTGTGTGTTTTCAAAGAAAAGGGCATTTGCCTTACAGAAAGGCAAGCACGTGGACCAATGGGCATTGAGAAAAAGCAACATATCAGAACCTTATGCAGGCTAACAACTGTTATGAAACAGTGGCAACAACAGTATGGCTGTCCTCCTGATGAAAAAGATATTGATGAACTTTACAACAGGTTTGAACATCTGCTATCCGATTTACAATCCAGGTATGCTACTGCTGTACCGGGATTTCCGGAACTTTTCATGGCATTGAAAAAAAAAGGTATTAAAATAGGCTCTACTACAGGATATTCAAAAAAAATAATGGAGCGTCTCCGTAAAGAAGCTATGCTAAAAAACTACTGTCCTGATAGTATAGTAACACCTGATGACGTGACAAAGGGTCGCCCCTTTCCGTGGATGTGCTTTAAAAATATGGAGAATATGGAAGTATATCCACCTCTGTCATGCATAAAAGTTGGAGATACTATAAGTGATATAAAAGAGGGGCTGAATGCAGGTATATGGAGCATCGGAATAATAAAAGGAAGCAGTGAGCTTGGACTTTCATTGGAAGAAGTTCAAAGTATGCCTTCTATACAACTGAAAAAAAAATGTGGGATTGTGATGAAGAAATTTCTTGAGGCAGGAGCGCATTATGTTCTGGATACGATTGCATGTCTTCCCGAGATTATCGAAAAAATATCCTGTACCAAATAATACGAAGGCGAGTATGATAACGATTCGGATTTAAGGATAGACAAGGCAACGACGCTATATCTTTGAAGACGAATTGGTATAAAATGCCCATAGGTAACAGTTACTTAACTTCAATATTCCCAGTGGAAGG
>CAZYYF010000156.1:0-3048 GCA_964650875.1 uncultured bacterium | reverse complement strand
AAGTTGAGGAGGTATAATAAAAACAGGAAATAAATTTGACAGAAAATTTTGAAAATGGTAAATTAAATATAAAGGTAGTTCGCTGAATACTTACCCGGGAAAGCATAAATAGGATAAAAGGGAAAAGAGATTGTTGGTTTATAGACAATCTACCAATCTTTTTAGAAAACCACGGTAAGGGCGCAAGAATCCAGGCAAGGGAGATAGGATGAATAATTTAGATGCGAATACAGAAGATGTGCTTAAACTGGCTGCGGAAAAGAATGTGAAGTTTATAAGACTCTGGTTTGCAGATATTATGGGTCAAATGAAAGGTTTTACCATAACCAGAGATGAGCTGGAACACGCGCTTGTTGATGGCATGGGTTTTGATGGCTCTTCTATAAAAGGTTTTGCGAGGATAGATGAATCCGATATGGTTGCCCTTGCTGACCCGTCTACTTTTACGATATTACCCTACAGACCTCAAGATAAGGCTGTTGCAGGTATGCTTTGTGATATCCTCAACCCAGATAAAACACCCTATGAAGGAGATTCTCGATACATTTTGAGAAAACAACTTGCAAAACTCAAAAAACTGGGTTATACGTACTATGTGGGTCCTGAACTTGAATTTTTTATATTCAAAAACGATAAATCTATAGAGACCCTTGATGAAGGAGGATATTTTGATATCACAACCCTTGATGCCGGCAACGAAGTCAGAGGAAAAGCAATTCTTACACTTGAAGCGATGGGAATAAATGTGGAATATTCCCACCACGAAGGGGCTCCCTCTCAATATGAAATAGACCTCAGGTATACTGACGGTATGACAATGGCTGACATTGTAATGGTCTCCCGTATGGTGCTCAAGGAAATAGCCCAGATGAAAGAGCTTTATGCCACCTTTATGCCAAAACCCATATTCGGAGTAAACGGTTCAGGTATGCATACTCACCAGTCGATATTCAAAGGCGGAAACAACCTCTTTTTTGACAAAAATGACAGGTATCATCTTTCAAAGGAAGGCAAGTTCTACATTGCCGGGATACTTGAGCATTCAAGGGAAATGACTCTTGTATGCAACCAATGGGTCAATTCATATAAAAGGCTGGTACCTGGCTATGAAGCTCCTGTGTATATCTGTTGGGCAAGAAGAAATAGAAGTTCCCTTGTGAGAGTACCCATGTATGAGCCCGGAAAAGAAAAAGCTATGAGGATTGAATACCGTTCGCCTGACCCCGCGTGTAATCCATACCTTGCTTTTGCATGTATGGTTGCAGCAGGAATGAAGGGGATCGCTGAACAATACCCTTTGAGAGAACCTCTTGAGAGGGATGTGTATCATCTGACCTTTCAAGAAAGGAAGGAACTTAAAATAGAATGCCTTCCGGGAAGTCTCATAGAGGCGATTGAGGTGGCGGAATCAAGTAAACTATTGAAAGAAGTGCTTGGTCCGCATATCTTCAATAACCTTATAATAGCAAAGAAGATTGAATGGGACGAGTACAGGAAACAGATACATGAATATGAACTGAAAACCTACCTGCCCATGCTGTGAAATGAGAAACACAAGAGATGTTCCTATATCCTCTATAAGATGCGATTATTGATATGTTGTATAACTATGAAGGGTAGACTGAATAAGAGAAGGAGGTAATTATGTTGGGAAAAGACAATTTCAGGGAAGTAAAAAGTTTTATCAAGCATAATTTCAGACACTTTAACTCTGCTGTAATAGTTGATGCTTCTGATGCCTATGTAAAGCATCTTAACGATGGCGGCAAGATGATGGTTGCCCTTGCTGGTGCTATGAGTACTGCTGAACTGGGAATTACTCTGGCAGAGATGATAAGAGAAGACAAGGTGCACGCGATAACCTCTACAGGTGCAAATCTTGAAGAGGATTTGTTTAATCTGGTGGCACATAACCACTATGTAAGGGTTGCCAATTACCGGGATTTTTCACCAGCTGACGAGGCCTCTCTGTTAGCAAAAAACCTTAACAGGGTTACAGATACATGCATTCCCGAAGAAGAAGCCATAAGACCTCTTGAGAAAGAACTTCTGAAATTTTGGCAGAAAGCTGAAAAAGAACACAAGAGATATTTTCCTTACGAGTTTATGTATCAGCTGATAGAAAGTGGGGACCTCAAAAGATATTACCAGATAGATCCAAAGGATTCATGGGTTGTTGCGGCATACGAGAAAAATATTCCTATATTTGTTCCGGGATGGGAAGATGCAACCATGGGTAATATCTTTGTTGCCCATGTAAAGAAGGGCGATATTAAAAACATCCTGACGGTTAAATCAGGACTTGAAACTATGGATTTTCTCATTGACTGGTACCTTGACAATTCACAGAAGCATAGTATTGGTTTTTTCCAGATTGGAGGGGGTATCGCTGGAGATTTTCCTATATGCGTGGTTCCTCTTATAAGGCAGGACCTACAAAACGAGTCCTGTAGACTTTGGGGATATTTCTGTCAGATATCAGACAGTACTACTTCGTATGGTTCCTATAGTGGTGCCATCCCAAACGAGAAGATTACGTGGGAAAAACTTGGTGTTGATACACCAAAGTTTGTTATTGAAAGTGATGCAACGATAGTTGCACCTTTGATGTTTGCTTACATTCTTGCAGATTGACAGAGATTTCTTCTGGTTTCTTTCCTGCGAAGCAATTGTTTCTGTTTCCCAGGCTATATCAGGATATATCTCTGAGCGGATAAAGAAGAGAAAGGTTTTTGTATGGACAGGTTATCTATGTGGTTCTGTCGCAAGGGTGGGTTATGCCTTTTCTTCTATGTGGCAACATCTTTTGGTTTTTCGGGTTCTTCACATGGCAGGTAAGATGCGGAGGGCACCGAGGGATGCTATTATTGCTAATATTTCTACAGCTGACAACAGGGGTGGCAACTTCGGTATTTTACGAGCATATGATAATTTATGAGTTGTTTGTGAAATTACCCTATATGTATAATAAAATATAAATCTATTGGTTACCACCTTATTTGTATCACATATAACATGGGAGGATGTCAAATGAAATTCATAAGTGTC
>CAZYYF010000155.1:0-3063 GCA_964650875.1 uncultured bacterium | reverse complement strand
TAATATAGTATTTGTTAATTATAAACAAAGAGCGCTTTAAATTTCGTATAACATTCCGCGGCTATGCGCCGTTTTAATGGCGTATAGCCGCTGTTATATGCTTTTCAAAATATTTTTCGTTCTTACTCATTAAGATAGGCTTTCTTCATTTCTTATAAATTTTTTCGTTTTAGATTTTTGGCAGAGGGGTTAGAGGTGAATGCCTAAAATCCAAAACTCCTTATTTATCGATTTCCTTTTGCTCGATTGTGGGTTTTACACAACATTTGGCAATTCTTAATATCGCTTTTACCGCCCTTACTCCAAGCCGAAACATGGTCGGCATCCATTTCGCTAAAACTCCAAACCTTACTTTTATTGGCGTCGTGTCCCATAGCGCAATGTGGGCAATTTGATTCGCCCTTTTTCTTCGCTTTGGCGGTTTGGGTTGCATAAACCTCTCTTTTTGTAGCTTCATCAAAAACTCTAACTTCAAGCAATTTTGTATCAACAGAGCCACCTAAAATATACTCAAAAATACCCCTGCGATTTTTTATATACGGATCGGCATAGAGTTTTTGAACTTCGGCTGACACTTTTGTGGGATTATATGCTTTCTTGTGGTATTCTTCGTAAAGCCGCCCCCATTCAAGTCCGCGCATTGCGCTTTCTACATCAATAAATACACTGGAAACCCAATCAATTACGCTATTGAAATATTTTTTTAATTCGTTGATATTATTATCAAAGCGATGACGGCTCATATAATCGCCGATATTGCCTTTACTTACCCAATCCAGTGCACGTTCCAAAAAATCCTGCCTATTTGCATTGCCTGAAATATAAGCGCTCCATTTTTGGATATTGGCGTTTTGACTGTTGCTAAACTCGGCTTTAGCAAGAGTTACGAATGGGCCAGAATACACAGCATTAAGCAATTCCTGATTGTTGAGAGGAACACCGGCAATGTTAATCGTTTTAAACCATTCTTTTATCTCGCTTTCTGTACCCTCGCATTCATAAATAGTCAGCTTCGTTTCCAAAATTTTATTTTGCTTGTCCTTTGCCATACCACTAAAATATTGCGGACTTTCATTTTCATCTTTGATGGCAAATTTATCGGTGATAAATCGTCCGAGACTAGTGATGCGCTGTTGTCCGTCCAAAACTTCCAAATTATTGTCAGAAATTTTATTAAAATATATGAGTCCTATCGGATAACCCTTAAGTACTGATTCAATAACAGCCATTTCTTTTTTCCCACCGTCAGACGCATAGATATAATTTCGTTGATATTCCGGCTGAATAGTCAGCTTGCCGGATAAGCCAAACAAGCCCTTACCTTCCAGTTCGTTATAGACAAATCCATCGCAGATTTCTTTGACAGTAATGTTGGTTTTTAAAGTTGTTTCCATATTATTTTTCTCTATGTTTTATTAAAATACGAGCATACTGTGGTTTACCATTAATATAAGTACAATCCGATGCACATTTTACCCCATTCATTAAGTGTTCTCTTTCTCCTCGCACATTTGAATTACCTAATATTTCAAATTGTTCAGGATTATATTTATCAAGAAATGTGACTGGCACGCCCATTACGCCTTTATAGTCACTCGGTATCGCGTCGACAAATGGCACTTCTATCGCATCGTAATTATCATATTTATCATATGACTTTTTGCCTTTAATTTCCTTGTGTCTGCTATATTTCAAATTTTCTTCCATTGTCATTAGTGGCAGTGGTTGATGACGGCGTCCATGGTCAAGATTAGTAAGCCACAAACAATTATTAGTGGCAACAATTCTATTCCCATTTTCATCTATACGAGCTTCCGACCCATACAATTCGTAGGATTTTGGCACAATAAACCCAGAAATCCACCTTCCCATTCCGTTGCCAAGCCATGCTTTATTTTCTTTGATTTTTTGAAATATTTCTCTGTAAGTTAGGCAGTTGATATTACCAATAATCAAAAACTTTTTATTATAATAAAACAGTTGCTTAACATATTCCCGAAATAAACTGAATGGCGGATTAGTTACTACAATATCTGATTGTTTTAGCAGTTCAATGCACTCTTCACTGCGAAAATCGCCGTCACCTTCTAGCGGTGCCCATTCATTATTTTTGTTTACTTTTAATTGCCTGGCAATATCTTGTAAATTAAACTCGCCATCATCATCCATATCTTTTACCTCATTGATAATAAACTTATTGGCGGTTATTTTTGGTCTGCCTTTTGTTTTGGGAAGAGTTTTATCATCGCCAAATAATTGCAGTTGTGTATTGGCAATAGGCGAAGGCTTGTAGCTAGTGGTGATAAGTTGTTTTAATCCAAGTTTGTTGAAATTGAGAGCAAAATAGCGGAAAAAATTGCTTTCAAATGGGTCATCACAGTTGCAATATACTACCTTATTGCGAAAAGTATTCGGATTATAGTCCAAATACTTTTCAATCTCTTTTTGAATATCAATATACTGAGTATAAAACTCATCGTTCTTTGCTTTCCTTGCTTTCTTAAGATTCTTAATTGAGGATGTTCTAGCCATAATTTATTCCAAATATTTACTAGTTTTCATTTAAAATTAAAATCGTTTTCGGAACGAAGTTGAGAAAACACCTTATTATCCCCCTCATTTAAAAAATAAAATTTATTCCCTTTTGAAAGCCTATCATTCTTTATTCTCCGTTAGAAAAATATTTTGAATTGCATATAACGATCCGCGGCTGTGCGACGTTTTCTTTTTGCGCCGATTAAAGCGAAGCAGGCGCAAAAAGAAAATGTGCCGCAGGCCAAGCCGGTACTCCGGCGCAGCGCACAGCCGCTGTTAGGCGATGAACCGCGCTAACTTTACCAGAATGGGTCATTATTTAATCAAACCTGCCTCACTTTGATAAGCTCATGAAAATAGAAGAAAAGATCATTTTTTTAATAAGTAATCTATTTCAAAATTCAATTTTTTTGTTAACTTTTCTGCTCCTATTTCATTTAAATGATCTGCGTCAAAAAAATCTTTTTCAACAAAAGAAAGATCATTCAAATAATTGAGAGGGAGAGAAAATGAAAAGATTCTTTTTAT
>CAZYYF010000154.1:0-3101 GCA_964650875.1 uncultured bacterium | reverse complement strand
ATGTCCCAGGTGTAGGCGATATGTGTCCACTCCCCTGCTGTGAAGAAATATTCTACCTGAAAACCAGGTTCTGTCCCATGCGGGTATTTTTTCTCAGTTACCAGAGCAATCTGAAGCATGCTGAATATATATCTTATACCTCCCATAGACCAGTATTTTTGGCGAAAATCAATATGAGGTCCGCACACAAAAGGCAGGTATGTTGAGGTATAAGGAAACAGCACTCGTTCGTGGGTCGAACAGTCAGCACGAAACCAGAATTCTACTGTTCCGGTCATTCCGGGGAAATTAGAATATCCGCCTTGGGAAAGTTTTTCTCCTCTCGGGAAAATCAATTTTTTCTCTGCTGATAACCTGAGCGATTTACCTGAGACGCCATCGGTAAATTCTATGGGTTCCGAAGGCCATTGCGAGAGGTTTTTAATCTCCGGTATTATACCTTTTGTACCTTCAGGAAGAAAATCAGGTGTTCCGAATGCCACTATTGGTTCTACATTGAACAGTCGGTAAAATGTTGGAAAACATTCACCTTTGAAATTATAGATATGTGGCTCTATGCTCCATACACCTCCTTTTCCTTCCACAGGTATGATAATTTTTCCTGTGTTTTCTTTTGATATGTCTACTGCTATTGAACCATCAGGTCTTTTCACACATGCAGAACTCGCAAGTAAGATTTCCAGTTTTTTCAAGTCTGAAGGAACGCGGAAAAATATAGGCATACCTTCTCCCGCCCTGCCATAAGGACCTTCACCCGACCTTCTAATGGGAGTTCCTGAAGGTGCCCAGAACCCCTCTGGGCAGTAAAGAGATACTTTGTCACCTGTTATATCAAGCACGGTAAAAGGTTCTTTACCACCGGTTGACAGAAGATATAATCCACCTGAAATTTGCGCAGGTATTGTTACATAGGCATGATAGATATCGTCATCACGCAATACTAAATGAGCGGGCCACTGTATCCTTTTTTCAAGTTCTATTTTAATTCCAGCAATAGGTTTATTTTCTGGAGAATCGGGGTACCTATATACCTCAAGTTTTACATCAGGACGCACGGTTGTAAAGTAGAAACTGATTCTTGTATCTCTGCCGTACTGGTGGTTAAATAACACCTTTGCATGAGTGGTACCAAGTGATTTTATTACCACGGGAGTTCTTTTACCGCTCCATCCTTTTTCTGCTATCAGTTTGAGCGCCGTAGGAAAACCTATAAAAGGGTTGTGCCAGTTGGTAACTCCGAGGTGATCTGGCATACTTTTCCATTCAAGAGGGTTGGCCGGTAGTTTTTTAAGTTCTTCAGATAAAGGGTATTTTTCAACATAATACAACGCATCATGAAGTGTCTGTTCTACCACCCTTCTGAAACGTTCATCCCCACTTATCCAGTAAGCAATGGATGCTGTAAAACCATCATAGTTTTTGTGTGCAATAGGATTGTACCTGCGATCAAACCGATAACGTTGGTCCATCAATTTCAGAAATGCCAGTTTTGCAAGTTCATCTTTTGTTTCAAGGTAATATTCTGCTATATTATGGCTGGAGCGGTGGTCTTTGTACATAACACCATAAGTGTCCTTAAACATCTTGAGGCCGTTCTGACTCTCAAGGTCAAACATTGAATCTGCCACTTGCTTTGCCATTTTCACGATATCTTCGTCCCAGTCCATTCTTGACAGGGTTACCAGTTCCCTTACAACCTTTGACTGATTCACAGCTATTGCCTGTTTCACATCCCAGTATTTCTTAACAGACTCCTTTATCATCTTCAATAGATCGAACGACCGTTCGTCTCCGGTAAGATAATATTCCATCAGCCAACATCCAATGTCCCCAGCACTGGTGATATAAGAGTGTCCTGTCTGACCCCATGCGAAGGGAAGCTTTCCCCCTTCAGCCGAAAAGGACATAAAATAACCCCGTTTTCTTGCCGGATTGTTTTTTACATCGTGGTGTATGAGGTACCAATCACCGCTAAAACGGCTAAATCGGTGTCCGTAGTCATAATACTGTCGCTCTCCACTACGCGCATAAAGTCGCCAGGGTTCACGCCTTGAACCGTAACGGTCTATATTGGTTAATATATAAAAGCGAGCCATGATGCGACCGTCAACTGTATCATAGTACCAGGTAGAAAAATCTCCCCACTCTATGAATCCCATAAGAGGAAATGCTTTGTACGGTATCATATATCTTTGCCAGCATTCGGAAATCATTGCTTCTTCACGAGGAAACTTCTCGGTATCTTTATGCAACATAGGATAACCCATCGCTTGGGTCTCACAAAGCCATACAGGGTCCGCAAGCACAAGCACCTGTCTTGAACCTGCCATAGCAGTTTTCTTTACGACATCTTCTTTATAACCTCCTGTGTGAGGTAAAAACCATATATCATGTGTCCGTGCTGAACCTGCTGCGTTGCTTTCAAAAGCCGATAGTTTTTCTGCACCCGGGCTGCGAGGGCCTTTTTCTGCCCAACTTTGCCAGTATTCTTTCACAAGGGTTGTTCCACGAAAATCCAGTTCTTTACCACTACGGCCAGACCAGAAAACCGCACGGGCTCCCCTTTGCCCAAAAGATATCTCCTTGGGATACCTCTCCGCAAGCCACGGCATTACAATAGATATACCGTAATTCCCATAATCTCCATATGCCCAGTCTCCTGCTACCTTCATTTCTTCTACCACGCTATCTTTCCCACTTTCACAACTACCTATAACCGCTTTGTATTCTCGCTCTGCAAAATGAGGGTATTCACTCTGAAGTAAAAATATCTCCTCTCCCATATTTGCCGTCTTTCTTGTCTCTTCACCGTTGTCTCCCACAGCACAGTAAACTTCCGAAGGTTTATCCGGTGTTTTGAATTCCAGACCGTAGTCCTTGAACCAGACCTTGTTGGTGTCTTCTGTGAATAAAAGAGAATGAGTTATTCTCACGTAAGGAGTACCGGCGGAAAAATAAAGCCATACGTCGGCTTTTGCAAGTTTCTCCCCTGTTTCTGTCACGTACCAACCGGAACGTTTCACCACAACCCTTCCGGGACCTTCCTTGATAAACCTGTTTTCAATTTCAGCAGCCTGTCCCGCCGCTTTCGCCGTCCTGCC
>CAZYYF010000153.1:0-3105 GCA_964650875.1 uncultured bacterium | reverse complement strand
GAGGATGGCGGTAGGATTACCGATAATCATAGACGGACAAACATACGAAAGTCCCTATACGGACCGTTTCAAAGGCGTAGCCGACATGAATTCAAGTCTGGATGTCAATATCTCGGACGTCATCCTCATACTTCGCAAAGTTGTCGGATTGGACTGATTTTGGTGTATCCGACAGAGTCAACGCTACAAAGCCTCTGTGCAGACGCGCTGCGCTGATTTTTGTATTCTTTCCCTTTCCGTGGTATCATAATAAGTTATGCTTAAACAGATCAGAAACTTTTCCATAATAGCCCATATTGACCACGGAAAGTCAACCCTTGCCGACAGGCTTCTTACGTTTACGGGCACAATAGAGCAGAGGAAGATGCGCGAACAGGTGCTTGATACCATGGATCTTGAACGGGAAAGGGGCATCACAATCAAAGCCCAGGCTATAAGAATGGAATATAAGGGGTATATCTTCAATCTCATAGATACGCCGGGGCATGTGGATTTTTCCTATGAGGTTTCCCGTTCGCTTGCTGCTTGTGAAGGGGCGCTACTTCTTGTTGACGCGACACAAGGCATAGAAGCCCAGACCCTTGCAAACGCTTACCTGGCTGTGGAAAACAACCTTACTATTATACCTGTAATAAACAAGATAGACCTGCCTGCTGCTAATCCAGAAAGGGTAAAGGAAGAGATCAATAAAGCCTTTGGGATATCTCCCGAAGAAGTGTTGCTGGTATCAGCAAAGACCGGACAGGGGATAGAAGATATAATAAATGCTATTATTGAACGGATACCGCCTCCAAGAGATGAAACTGACAACTGTCTGAAGGCTCTTATTTTTGATTCTTACTACGATTCTTTCCGTGGAGTAATAGCGAAAATAAGGGTTTTTTCAGGAAAAATAAAAAAGGGGCTGGTTATCCAACTGATGAGTATAGAGAGAACATTTGAGGTCCAGGAAGTAGGTTTTCTCAAATTGGATATGATTCCCTCAAACGAGATTTCTGCAGGCGAAGTAGGATATGTAATTGCAGGAATAAAAGATGTGCGGCAGTGCAGGGTGGGAGATACTATTACTGAAGCTTCAAAACCAGCAGTCAAACCTCTGCCAGGATATCAGCAGATAAAACCTATGGTCTTCTGCGGATTCTATCCGGTTGACGGCCAGGATTTTGAGATGCTTAAAGACGCGATGGACAAGCTCCATCTTAATGACGCATCCTTTTACTATGAACAGGAGTTCTCTTCTGCTCTTGGATTCGGTTTCCGATGCGGATTTTTAGGGCTTCTTCATCTGGAAATTGTTCAGGAGCGACTTGAAAGAGAGTTTAACCTCAATGTTATTGCGACAGCACCAAGTGTTGTCTACCGGGTAACTCTCAAAAACAAGGCTTCAAAGATGGTAGATAACCCTTCTTCCCTGCCGCCTATGACAGAGATAGAAATGATTGAAGAACCATACTGCAGGCTTACAGTTCTTTCTCCTTCAGAGCACATGGGAGCCATAATGCAACTTGTAAAAGAGAAAAATGGCAGTTTTGTTTCTACACAATACCTTGACCCTACGAGGGTTATGTTAGTCTTTGAAATGCCACTTTCACGTATCATTGTGGATTTTTACGACATGCTAAAGGCTTGCACCCGTGGATATGCTTCTATGGACTATGAGGTTATAGGATACAGGAGATCTGATGTTGTAAGAATGGATATATTGTTAAACTACGAGTCTGTGGATGCCCTTAGTTCCATAGTATCAAGACAACAGGCGCAGTATGTTGGTCGGGCGTTGGTTTCCAAACTGCGAACTCTGATTCCTCGCCACCAGTTTGAAATTCCCATACAAGCAGTAATAGGTGGCAAGGTGATAGCCAGAGAAACTATTCCTCCAGTACGCAAAGATGTTCTCCAGAAATGTTATGGTGGAGATATCACCCGAAAAAGAAAACTCCTTGAACGACAGAAGCAGGGGAAACGCAGGATGAAAAGAATAGGTAGTGTGGATATTCCACAGGAGGTTTTTCTAGAGGTATTGAAAATCAACAGATGATATCCCTTTATATACACATCCCTTTCTGTATAAGAAAGTGTTCTTACTGTGATTTTGTTTCTTATGCAGGTCATAATAGTGAGATGTTTCTCCGGTATATCGACGGCCTTTGCAGAGAAATTGAGGTTAGAGGCAACCTTATACAGACAGGTATTTCCACTCTGTACATAGGTGGAGGCACCCCAAGTCTATTGTCTCCTATCCTTATTGAAAAAATATTTTCATCAATACTTAAACAATGTCCTTCCTTTTCCCCTAATATAGAGATTTCTATGGAGGTTAATCCAGCCACTGTTAACAGAGAGAACCTAAAGGACTTGCGAAACATTGGCATTAACCGTATTTCTCTTGGGATGCAAAGTTTTAACGATAGAATGCTTGCTACCCTTGGAAGGATTCATACAGCAGAACAAGCAGTGACAACCTACAAAGAATGCAGACAGGCAGGTTTTGACAATATAAATATAGATCTTATGTTCGCTTTACCGGGACAGGATATTAAACTATGGTATCAGGACATTCACACAGCTGTTGAATTTTCTCCTGACCACCTTTCCTTATATAACCTCCAGGTTGAAGAAGGCACATCTTTATGGAGAAAACAACAGAAAGGTCTGATAGTTTTACCGACGGAAGAAGAAGATGCGCAGATGTATACTTGCGCTGTAAGATACCTTGCTGCGAAAGGATATCCCAGATATGAAATCTCCAACTTTGCCAGAGAGACAAGAGAATGCCTTCATAACCTAACATACTGGAAAAATAACAACTACCTTGGTATTGGCGTAGCAGCACATTCGCACATAGATGGGACGCGATGGGCAAATACATCTTCGCTTGAAGACTATCTTTTTGCTCCGGAAAATGCGGTTGTGGAAGAGATAAAAGGTACACCTCTTTCTATCAAACAGGAAAAAATTTTCCTCGGACTTCGGCTTGCAGAAGGGGTTAAAAAAACTTTTTTTGTCGGTTATGAACAACAGATAGAACAGTTGATTCAGGATGGATTGTTGGAAAAGTTTGAGACAAACTATAGACTTACAGATAAAGGGGTTCTTCTTGGAAAC
>CAZYYF010000152.1:0-3114 GCA_964650875.1 uncultured bacterium | reverse complement strand
ATCCAGGTTTTTTAGTCCATCTTCAAAGTTCTGGAAATATACATCTATCCACCCGACCTTTTTTGCCTTTTCAAGGGTTTCTATCCTCCTGCTAAAACCTGTAACTTTTTCAGAAATGTCCCTTTTTTTAATTTCAAGAGCAATGGACCCACCTATTAAACCTAACCCGACAACACCTACATTTTTGAACCTTGCCATAATATAGAAACCTTTATATAAAAATGAATCTCACTTCACCTGTACATCGGCACTTTTCCAATAAGTTATCTGACGATTTCCCCTACACGCTATTTCTTGTTTATGTTTTCAAAAAACTTAAACATCTCCATCGGTAAAGGGAAAAGTATTGTAGAGTTCTTCTCAGCAGCAATCTCAGTAGCAGTTTGAAGATATCTCAGCTGAATGGCAATAGGTATTTCAGCAAGAATTTTTGCAGCATCCCTTAATTTTTCAGAAGCCTGGTATTCTCCTTCAGCATTGATAATTCTTGCCCGCCTGTCTCTTTCCATTTCAGCCTGCCGTGCCATAGCCCTTTTCATGGTATCAGGTAATTCCACTTCTTTAATTTCAACAATACTTACTTTTATGCCCCAGGGATCGGTCTGCTGGTCTATAATCTGCTGAAGCTGTTGATTCACTGTATCACGTTCTGACAATATCTGGTCCAATTCAAACTGTCCTGCAATTCCTCTTAATGTAGTTTGAGCAAGTTGCATGGTGGCCATGTGATAATTTTCCACCTCAACGACAGCTTTGTTAGGGTCCATAACCCTAAACCACACAACTGCATTAATTTTGATGGGAACATTGTCACGAGTCATTACCTCCTGAGGAGTTACATCAAAGGTTACCGTCCGTAAACTTATTTTAACCATTCTTTCAACCATCGGTATAAGAAAAAAAATCCCCGGACCTCTTGCTCCCATCAATCTTCCTAACCTGAAAATAACCCCTCGTTCATATTCATTTACAACCTTTACAGCATTAAACAGTATTATCAAAAGCACAACAGCAATTAATACAAATCCTCCCATTCTTGCCTCCTTTTCATTTGTACTCGTTATTTTTTTTACTTGGTATTTACCTCAAAAATGTAAATATTCACTCAACCACGTCGTTGCGAGGGATCGGAGGGATTGCCACGGCAGAAAACGCCTCGCAACGACAAAAAGCGTCGGATTGCCACGTCATAAAAAACATTCCTCGCAATGACAAACGAGGGGGACCACTCGCAATGACAACACGGTGTTCAGTGAATATTTACTCAAAAATAGTACTTTTACCATATAAACTTAACATATCTTTTGCCTTATGTCAAAAAATACAGGCCTGAACATATTTTTTTGAAAAGTGAAGAATTGACAATTGATAATAGATGTGTTAAAGTTTTTTTTGATAAAAAACTTGCAGGGCGAGCTTCAACCTTGTTCGCCCAGTGCGAAGAAGGGCCTGCCTGCCGAAGCCTTGGCGTAGTTGGGTTCTCGAATAGGCGAGACGTGGTTCACTGAATTATTACGGAGGTATTTCAATGAACAGATACTGTATAAGCATTTTGCCGCTGGCAATATTTATTATAGCGAGCTCTGCAATACAAAAAGAAGATGAGAGACAACAACAGGGTAGCCAAATAACAACAGAATTCTTTAATCCTTATGAAAACGTAGATTGGAATAAGTTTGAACATCTACATTCGTTTTCTCATCAGCATGGAAACAGCGTATCAGCAGAAAAATTCTTGGATATGGGATTCCGCCACTTACCCTTTTCAAACTATTATCCCTCAGCCCCTACGCCTCTCTCTCTAAAATTCAGGGAAAAACATCCTGATGCACTGTGGGCACCTAATGCCGAACAACACAGCGCATTTGGAGTAGGACATTTTAATGTTATTGACAGTTACTATTCCACCGGACATGGACAGGGAGCAAACATATCATATCGTAAAAACAGAACTTCCCCCATAGAATACGAATTCTCAGGATTAAACGTATATAACCCCGAAAAACCATGGTTGAGCATCTATTGGCTCGACCTGAGAATAAGTGGAAAAGATGAGGCTGTAATTTTAATTACACTTGAAGGTGCATGTAAGGTTAATCCAACCACTTATGAAGTTGTCAAAGATGGTGACATAAAAGACAGTAGTATTCCCGCAAAATCAAGAGCCATATACATCAGAGCAGAATCAGATAAGGTTAAGGTCAGACTCGATTTTAATCCCGATGAAATTTCTGACGTAAGTCTTGTTATAAGACAGGGGGTCCACCGTCCATGGAAAGATGCTTTTCGTGCCGCTCTTGACGGAACACTCAAGGATAAAGAAGGCAATCCTATTGAGGGACTAAGATTCTCCGATGGAGGTGGTATTACTCTTAATCATACAGGAGGGCCTGTTAATTCTGTTCTGGAGAAACTTAGATTTGATTCAAGGGTTCTTGGCATAGAAGTATGGAATCAACATTATGCTTTTGGACCAAAAGGTTCACTTGCTTTTTACAATCTCTGGGACGAAGTATTAAAAACAGGCACCCGCTGTTTTGGATTCTTCGTAAAAGACCATTTCATCTATGAAAGAGGACGCAATGTACTTCTTGTACCTTCTCCCGAAAAACTTACCATCGCAGAAAGAGAACATAACTGCTCCCGTGCTTATAGAAACGGCACCTTTTACGGACTGATTGGAGCTCTTGCGGTAGACGAGAAAGGACAGAAAACCCCGCCTTACGATTACAGCAGTTTTAGGTTTACGCAAATCATTCTAAGGAAAAACAGCAAGGGTATACCTGAAACAATAGAAGTATCTGTTGACGGAGCAGATAAGACAAAAAGGCCCAATACTCAGATACGTTTTATTACAGAGAAAGGTATCTCTATGGTGGAAAATAGTTCACATGCTTTTTATAAGTTAACAAAAGATGCCGGAGGAAATGTACTTGAAAAATATGTAAGAATAGAAGCGTTTGCGTATCCATCAACCTATCTTAAAGATAAACCTCTCACAGCAGAAATACTGGCAAAAATGAATGTGCTGGAGATAAGCAGGTTACACGACAACACTGGTGGCGGATATAGTGAAACAGTAGATTTTGATAAGGGCAAAGAAGTCCCTATTCC
>CAZYYF010000151.1:0-3151 GCA_964650875.1 uncultured bacterium | reverse complement strand
ACGTCATAAAAAACATTCCTCGCAATGACAAACGAGGGGTCTCATTCCTCGCAATAACAACACGGTGTTCAGTGAATATTTACAAATGAAGATATAATTTTAAGACATATGAACATTAAAAAAATATGGGTGTTTTTAAATAGACATAGAAAAAAAGTATTAGTGATTATGGGAGTTGCTGTTTTTTTGCTTATTTTGTATATAGTGGTATTTATACATAACAAAAATGTAATAGCGTCAGTTGGCAGGTATAAAATAACTGTTGAAGATATTATAGCAGAATTGGAATCTTCGCCTGAATTTTATAAACAATCTGTAATCAATAATCCCGAAGCTGCTATAAACACCTATATTGACCAGATTATCATCTACAAGGAGGCAAAAAAATACGAAAGAAAGTATAGACACAATCTAAAAGTAAAGATGCGGAATTACTATATCAAGGTTCTTTCAAAAGAATTTGTTGATAATGAGTTGAGCAAAAAAATAAAGATTGAAGAATCTGCCATATCTCAATACTATAACACCCATCTTGAGGATTTTATCATACCTGAAAGAGCCAGGATATATGAAATCGTTTTACCTGACAGGCAGAAAGCCGAAGAAGTCCTCAGGAGGCTAAGTTATGGAGAATCTTTTGAAGCAATAGCCATGCAAGAATCCGTTGCTGAAAGCAGGACAAAAGCTGGGGACCTCGGATGGATAGATATAAGGAAACTTGATAGTGAGATATCTTCTATGATAACCCAAATAAATCCAGGAGATATACTGGCAAATATCATACAAACAGAACTTGGATATCATATTATCAAGCTGGCTGGTAAGACAGAAAGAAGAGTATTGACACTCAGTGAAGCCACTCCGTCAATAATAAACCTGCTTATGGTTAAAGAGAAAAAGAAGGCGATTGATGATCTTGTAGCGGCCCATAGAGAAAAAAATAGAATAAGGATTTTTGGGAAGAAAATAAAACTCTTGCAAGAGGCTTTAAAATGAAAATACTTGTGTGTTTATTCGCGATATTGCTTTTAATTGTTCCAAAGGCATATACTGAAAACAAGTCTGTAATAATAGTAGGAAACAAGATAATTCTCCAGAGCGACATACAGGCAAAGATATCCGAGATAGGGGATAGCAAAAAAGCTGTAGAGGAACTGATTATAGAAACAATGTTGGTTTTCCAGGCAGAGAAAGAGGGTATTACAGTTACTCCAAAGGAAGTAGAAGATGAAATAAAGAGGATAAAACAGTCGTTTGCTGATGAAGAAGCTTTTTTACAATACCTTTCAAAAAGAAATATCTCAGCTGCAGCATTTAGACAGTCAGTGGAAAACAAAATTAAGATAAACCATCTAATCAGAAAAAATGTTATAAACAATATAGAAATAAGACAGTCGGAAATAATGGCTGTTATGCAAGAACTTGAATCCCATGCAAAATATTCATACAAGTTTATGATTAAATGGTTTGATACTGAAGAAGAAGGTAAGATGTTTGTCAGTGGGTTTGACAGTACAAAAGCAGCAGAGATGTCAATGGTAGAATGGATCCAACAAGATGAAATGTTACCAGAGATATTACAGGAGATAAAGAAGATTAAAGAAGGTGAATTAACGGCCCCTTTCAAGGTTAATGACAGATATCTTGTGGTGTTTTTGAAAGGTATAAAACAAGATAAACAAAATGATATTAAAGAATTATTCGCGCGCGCGCGCAAGAGCATCTACCAGAAAAAATTTAATGAACAGTTTGACCTTTATGTTAAAAAACTTCAATCTTCAATTCCTGTTTTTTACAGTGAATAAATGCAAAAAAAAATTATTGGCATATCCCTTGGAGACCCCGCAGGTATAGGACCTGAAATACTTATAAAGGCTTTCCCTGAAATAACAAAATTAAAAAAGCACATGCCTCTCGTGGTGGGAGATATCTCTGTTATTGTCAGAAATTTGAAATATGCTGGGTTGAAATACCGATTGAAGAGTGTAAAGGTCATGGGAGATATTGATGAAAATGCCTTGAATATCTATGAAACCAGTGTCCTATCAGATGAAAAGTTTCCCATAGGAAAAGATTCTGCTGTCTGTGGAAATGCTTCTTTTACCTATGTTCAAAAAGCGGTTGCTTTATGGAAACAGAAAATGATATCAGCCCTTGTAACCCTTCCCATCTCAAAAAAAGCCTGGCACCTCGCAGGAAAATTCTATTCAGGACATACTGAATTTCTGGCATCCGAACTTAATGCAAAAAAATATGCTATGATAATGGAAGTAGGCACAATAAGGGTTTTGCTTGTAACTACACATGTACCATTGAAAGAAGTCCCTGTAATTTTGACCAGAGATCTTATTGTTGATAAAGTTATGACAGTATATAAATTTTTGCTTGGAATAGGAATAAAAACACCTGTCATTGTCGTTTCATCTCTTAATCCTCATGGTGGAGAAGGAGGACTTCTTGGAACAGAGGAAGAAAAAGTTATCAAACCTGCCATATCTTTACTGAACAAAAGAGGCATAAGATGTACGGGCCCTTTTCCTGCGGATGCTATATTTAAAAAAGCCATAGAAGAAAAAACTGACCTGATAGTTGCTATGTATCATGACCAGGCATTAATACCTCTAAAAACATTTTTTCACAGCAGGTTGGTAAACTACACTGCTGGTCTTGAAATGATAAGGACAAGTCCCGGCCACGGAACAGGTTTTGATATCGCTTATTCCAATAAAGCTGACCCATCAAGTTTTATACAGTCATATAAAAAGGCGGCCTACCTTGTAAAGATGAAAAGTTTATCCGGCTAAATCACGTAGGTAAAAATGGAATTTTTGACACTGAACAAAATCATAAAACTGTTTCAGGATGAGAATTTAGAGATAAAAAAACATTTAGGGCAAAATTTTCTTATAGATAAGAACGTTAGGGATAAAATTTTATCCTTTGCAGGTATAGAAAAAAACGACACAATTGTGGAAATAGGCCCTGGATTAGGTTCTCTTACAGACGGTTTGATTGAAAATGTAAAAGACCTCTATGCCTTTGAGATAGACCCGAGGTTATGCTGTATCCTTAAAAAAAGGTTTGCAGGTTTTTCCCATTTCCATCTTATAGAAAAAGATTTTCTGCAGGTTTCTGAAAACTGGTGGGCATC
>CAZYYF010000150.1:0-3156 GCA_964650875.1 uncultured bacterium | reverse complement strand
GACAACACTTTTGTCCTGTTTCAATGTCTCACGTCTGTTTAACCACTGCTGGTAGTCTGTAGCCTCTGCCTGTAAACTAAATACCAACACTGCTAATACCATAAACACCTTCCGACATTTCTTTTCCATCATGGATCCCTCCTATAACGTAGGTTCTGTCACATCTGGCTATGCTTTCAGTATGTTTTTCTTAGTTCAATGGTTTTAGAAGTATTTATAATCCTGCCGGCTTGCATATTCTCTTGTTTGTCATCCTGAATCTTGGTTTACTACAATGAAGACAGGTTTGTTTCAGTGTTCTTTGCTTGTTATCCTGAACTCGTATCAGGCGGTTTTAGATTCTGAATAGAAACATTTCAGAATGAGACCCAGAAAATATTTCAAAACAACAAACAGGATAACAAACTTTCTGACAATAATCACATTTTATTTAAATCTCCACAAAAAATCGTTCGTTGCTCGGTAATAATAGCATTAACCTTTTCATCCCATCTTTCACAGGGAAGTCTTTCATCCAGAACCTGAAAATCAAAAGCCACTGCGATTTTTATTGCACCTTTCTTTATCTGTCTTAGAAAATTGTCAAAAAAACCACCGCCCATTCCAATCCTATTTCCTTCTTTATCAAAAGCAACACCTGGAACAATAATGAGGTCAATCCTGTTTGCAGGATAAGGATGCATTACCGAAGGTTGGGGAATTTTCCGGTTTATATCCACTTCTTGTAGGGAGGTTATCAGTGAGGGAAAGAAAGTCTTGTTTTTAATATCGTTAAACGGGATACAAACAATCTTACCTTTTGATAAGGCATCTTTAATAACCACATCAGTTTTTACTTCTTTGTCAAATGGGTAATAAATAAGGATGCTATCTGCCTGTTTATAAAAAATGGAGTCAAGAATCTTTCTCTGAATAATATAACTTCCTTCAATCCAGTTTTTTTCATCAAGGTTTTTTCTTTTATTTATCATCCGCCTTCTTATATTTTTTTTCATAATCCTTTTTGAGCCTTTCTATATGGTTAAGAAAGAATTTTATTCTTTTTTCATATCCCGAATCTGAGGGTATATAAAACTTTTTGTTAGAAGGCATATATTTTTGATATACATAATGTCCGGGAAAATCATGAGGATAAAGATATCCCTGTCCCTTGCCAAGTTTCTCGGCTCCCTTATAACCTGTTCCCTGTAGAGACAGTGGAATATCCTGTGTTTTTTCACTTTTGATTTCTTCTATAGCATCGTTAATGGCTATGTATGATGCGTTGCTTTTGGGAGCAGTAGATATATATATAACAGCCTGTGCCAATATGATACGGGCTTCTGGTGTTCCTACAACCTCAGCAGCATGGTAACAGGCATCCGCAATAACAAGGGCATATGGATCAGCATTTCCTACATCTTCTGCGGCACATATCAAAATTCTTCTGGCAATAAATCTCGGGTCTTCTCCTGCAACAATCATCTTAGCAAGCCAGTAAATAGCAGCATCCGGGTCCGAACCTCTCATGCTTTTTATAAAAGCTGAAATAGTGTCATAATGCTGGTCATCGTTTCTATCGTAAACCAGAAATTTACTCTGTATAGATTCCTGGACAGTTTCCATGTCAACAAAAAGGTTTTTTTCTGGACTTCCCACAGTCATCATAGCAGCAATTTCCAGTGTATTCAAGGCGCGTCTGGCATCCCCTTCACTGGTTTTTGCAATATATTCCAGCACATCAGCAGGAACTTTCAAAGATAAATCCCCCAACCCTCTTTCTTTATCACCAAGGGCATTTATAAGAATTTTTTTTATCTCATTATTGGAAAGAGGATGGAACTGAAATACAAGAGCCCTTGATAAAAGAGGTGTGTTTATATAAAAAAAAGGGTTATAGGTTGTTACTCCTATAAGAACTATATTTCCTTCTTCAACATCTTTCATAAGGGCGTTTTGTTGAATCTTGTTGAAATGTGCAATCTCATCAAGAAAAAGGATGGTTTTTCGTCCGAAGTCCCTTATCTGCTGTCTTGCAAGTGATATAATATCTCTTACATCGGATACTGTTGCAGTCACAGCATTAAGGTATTTAAAATAGTTTTTCGTTTTTTTTGCTACAAGCATGGCAATTGCTGTCTTCCCGCATCCAGAAGGGCCATACAGGATAATAGAGGGTATATGGTCTTCCTCTATTATTTTTCTTAGAACCCTACCTTCTCCGAGAAGGTGGTTTTGTCCTACAAATTCATCAAGACTTTGGGGACGCATCCTCGCTGATAGAGGCATATTTTTGGAGGATCTTTTATTATACCTTTCTGAATCATCAAAAAGTTCTTTCATCTTATGCAGGGGAATGATTGAAAAAAATACCCGGGAATGAAAGAGTGGCTTCATCCCCGGGTAAAAATTTATGCCTTCCGGTAAGTGGAATCTGTTGTTTCTATTACCAGTAAACTGTTCTTATCCTCTGTTCCACTTTTTCCTTATATTCTGCAGTTGCTTCATCCATCTTGAGGATTTTCGCCCATTCTGCTTTTGCCATATCAAAATTGCCTTCAGCTCTGTAGTTGGCACCTATGTTATACTGGGCTTCTACTCTTATATCTGGCTTCACGTCTTTCATTTCCACTATCTTTGCGTACTGGCTTCTCGCCTCTGCATATTTTCTCTCAGTAGCAAAAGAATCGCCTATACCGAATATTGCTTTGGCTTTATCGTCAGACGTAGCCCCTTGCATATTTAACACTTTAGCATACTCTTCTCTGGCTTTTGCATAATCAGGTTTTTCCTGAAACCTATAACCCATAAAACTTTCGGCTATTCTAAACTGGGCGTCTATCTTTTGTCTTACAGTACTTCCCTTTATATCAAGAATTTTTGCATCCTCAGCTCTTGCTTTCTCGTATTCCCTGCCTCTGTAATAGGTATCTGCGATAGATGCTGTTGCTTGCGCTTTTTCAATGTCGTCTTTAGCCAGCTCCAAAGCCTTAGTAAAATCTGCCCTTGCCGCTGCAAAATCAGGTTCGCGCGCTTTCATCTTTTGAGTGCCAGCATTTAAAGCCTCTTTGAAACTAACCTGTGCTTCAGCAACAATACCTAAACATAATACTGCTCCTACTACCAATGCCATTTTATTCATTCCATCATCTCCTTTCCTTATCGGTTTCTCTCCAA
>CAZYYF010000149.1:0-3178 GCA_964650875.1 uncultured bacterium | reverse complement strand
CAGAGACAGCAGGTACAGGAACGTGCGGCTGAGAAACAGCGAATAAGGCAGGAAAAAATATTAACTGCAGGGCTTTTTAACAATAGAGAAAAAGAACGGAAAGTTTTATTATCAGGGATTTTAAGAGAAAAACAGGCTCTTAGAAAAAAGATTACACCTATTAGTGGAAAAACAAAAGCAGAAGTTGAAAAACCGATCATCCCTACTGGTAAAATTTCTGCTGGCCCTATTAGTAGAGAAGAAATAAAGAATTTAAAGAATCATTTAGATGCCCTTCAAAAAGAAGCATCCCGTATTAATGCAATTTCTACATTGCAGGTTAAAGAATCCGTCCAGTTTTTGAAAAAATTTGCTTCATCTGTTGGTAGAAAGAAAATACCCGCTGTTTCTGTATCTCCATCAGTTCAAAAGCCAAAACAGATTGTGGTACAACAGAAAGAAGCATTTCAACTAATACCTTTTATCAGAAAAAATGCTTTTAAGCTCGTGTCTCTGCTTCTTTTGTTCATATGGATTGTAGAGATGTTTTTGTTTATCAGAGGGTTGAAAGATGCTTCTACAAGGTTAAAATTAATAGTTGGAGAAGAACCTTACACAGAGAGACAAAAGCCACAAGAAAAGAGTGAGGAACCTGCTTTAGATATAAAAGAAACTTTGCTGGTGAAGGAAAAAATTGACATTGAAGGTAAGCGGGATCCATTTTCACCTGGAAGGCTTACTATGGAAGTTCTTGAAAGACCAACTCCTATAAACATAGTTCTTGCTCCCAAACCTGAGGTTATTTCTATCTTACGAGCACCAAAAATGGTTAGCATCCTGAAAGAAGAAAAGCCTATGGAACCTGTAAAGGTAGCCTCTGTATCTAAACCACAATCACCGTCTGTTGCCCCTATCAGTGTTTCATCTCTCCCGGAGGTAGCGAAGCCTTCGAAAACAACTCCTCTTGAGAAGGTTGTAGTACCTGAAATTACTCCACTTATTATGCCTGAGATGCGTTGTGAGTTAATCTATAGAGGGAGAATGATTTTTGAAGGCGTTGAATATCTTTTTATTGAAGGACGGCAGAAAACCTACCGGGTGACAATTGGAGATATTGTAGAGGGATTTAGAATATTACGGAAAGACAAGGATAAACTGTATCTTTCAAAAGATGGTGTTACGTATGAAATAAAGATTGATTGATATTAAATTAATATCATTTTCATATAACTTGAGGAACTTTATTATGATATCAAACAGAGGAGAAATATATAATTTGTGGTCATCTTAGGTTATACTATTTTGTTAGATGGAATTAGTAGTATTAATAGACCTGTTAACAAAAACCTTTACGGCTTGCTTTTTTACATAAAAAAGAGTAAAATAACAAAAGGGGAAAAATGAAACGTTTAATATGCCTTATGTTGGTAGTTTTAACTATATGTGTTACCTTAGAAAGTGAGGTTAATGTTTCTAACCAGAATAAAGATAAATCCGAGCTGGAAAGTCTTTATATGCAGGGCGTGAAGAGTTATTCTGCCAAAAACTATACACAGGCTATCATTATTTTCAAAGAAATTCAGGGCATTGACCCTACCTTCAGGGCAAATCAGATAAGGAGATATTTGCGCATTTCTGAGGGGAGATTAGGGAAGCTTGGTGCTAAAGAGAAATTTGTTCCAGGGATACATCCTACGAAAGATATAGAAGTTGTTACTGAAGGGGAGTTTGAACAACTTGCTTCTACTTCTCAAAAGGTCCTTCTTGATACATATGCATATATCCAGGAGATGAGGAAAAAACATTCCATTCCAGAATTAGATGTTATGGAGGTTACTTCCACTATCAGCTTGGCAAAAAAAGCATACGAGAATAACCAGTTTACTGAATCTATAAGACTGGCGAACAAAGCCCGTATGCAGATGGATAACATTATAGAAAAAAAGGTTACTCTGGAAAAACCTGCACTTGGGGAAATTGGAAGTGTTCCTATTACTTTAAATCTCACTGATGCGGACCTTCAACAGACCTTAAAATTGATATACGACCTTACAGGCGCAAATATTATTTTAAGTAAGGGGATTTCAGGGCGGGTGACAATAAATGTCAAGGATATGCCTTTACAAAAAGTCCTTGATCTCATATGCGAGGCAAACAAACTCAAATATATAGAAGAAGACCTTGTGGTAAAAATAATGACTGAGTCTGAATATGAAACAAGAGAAAAAACCGTAAAAGAAAAAAGTAGAAGGGCGTTTCGTGTTTTTTACGGTGATGCATCTGCAATTACTAAATCTTTGAGAGAGACCTTCAAAGATGAAACTATTGTCTACGACCCTCGTACTAATTCAGTTATCGTTGATGCGAGTAACCCTGCGACACAGCAGCAGATAGAGGATGTTATTGTGGCTCTTGATACCCCAGTTTCTCAGGTTTTACTTGAAGCAAAAATAGTAGAAATAGCTACTTCAGGAGAAAATCTTTTTTCAATCGACTGGCTTGTGGGTTCAAGAATGGTTGAAAAGATAGATGCTACACTTACAGGACCGAGATTTGGCCAGGATCTAACTTTTACTCCTGGCAACACTGCAAGTTTACCTACAGGTTTTGGTTTTGGGATTACCAACAAAGATGTAAACATTCTTCTTACGGCACTTGCTACAAGGGGGGAAGTTAAACTTCTTCAGGCTCCAAAAATAATGACATTAAACGGGACAACAGCAATTATAAGGGTTGTCCAAAATTATCCGTATATAATTCCTGAGTTTACGGAAACTTATAATCCCCAGACAGGGGCAAAGACAGGAACCACCCAGACAGTAACGGTATATGAAGAAGAGGTCGGGACAGAATTTGAAGTTACTCCTATTATACAAAGAAATCGCAATGTTTTTCTTGCATTGAATATATATGATTCAAGACTTATAGAAATAAAGCAGTTAAACGCCATTGCTGCAGGTCTTAGGTATGAAACAGAGCAACCTATTATATCCTCAAGAGAAACAACGCAGAATGTTACTCTCTTTGACGGGCAGACCCTTGTGATTGGGGGGTTGATACAGCAAAGAGAAGAAAAAAGCGAGACTGGGGTGCCTTTTTTGAGAAAAATTCCAGTTTTAAAATACCTGTTTACGAAACCTGAATATAGAACAACTTCAAGTGAATTACTTTTGTTTCTAACCCCTTATATAGTAACAAC
>CAZYYF010000148.1:0-3269 GCA_964650875.1 uncultured bacterium | reverse complement strand
TAGATTGATTATATATCAATCTAAGCCCTTGGGGTAGCCTTTTCATAATATCACTGAACACCGCGTTGTCATTGCGAGGGTGCCCCCGGGTTTGTCATTGCGAGGAATGTTTTTTATGACGTGGCAATCTCTCCTTGATTTCTTCGTCGCTATCGCTTCTCGCGATGGCCACTGAGGGACAGACTCCGCAATCCGACGTCGTTTGTCGTTGCGAGGCGTTTTCTGCCGTGGCAATCCCTCCGGTCCTTCGCAATGACGTGGTTGAGTGAATATTTACTTAATTTCTGATGTTTTAATATTATATTATATAAGATTTGCGCACTTTTTGCAATTTGAGCAGATAGGCAGTTAGAGAAAATAATATCAGAATATGTAGCATCCATACTCCGAGGATAGGGTGAATTTTGCCTGATATGGCAAGTCCAAAACCAAAAGCATAGATTCCATACGCAATAAACGAAAGGGCAATAGAAGAACTTAATACGAAAACCCTTGCGATTTTTTTTCTGACAGAAAAGAAAGGAAGGAGGAGAGAAAGTAGAAAAAGGTTTAAAAGAGGATATGCTACTCTTTCATAGAAGGTAGTTTTTGTATAAGTAGATGATACGCCAATCTTTTTCATGGATGTTAACAATCTTTTGATCTCAACATAAGAAAGGGTCTCAATATTTTTAGAAGAAAAAACAATGACATCAGGTTGCAACTCAAAAAAATAGGTCTTGGTTGTAAAAGATGCAGTTGCCAATAGATTTCCTTTGTTGTCTAATATCCATTCATTACCGATGTGAAATTCCCATGTATTTTCCCCTTTGTAAGTTGCTGTATTTGCTTTGATTACATGGACATTATAATTACCAAGTATGTGAGAAATCTGAATTTTTTCGAAATAAGAGGGATAGATAAATTTTTCGCTGTATACGAGATATTCTGGTGATGAAAAGTGAATGGATTTTACTTCTGATATCCCGTTTTTTATCTTCGTAAATAATGGTACGGTAAAGTTCATAAGATAAAAAGAGAGTGCGGAGGTAAAAAAACCGCATATACATATCACATAAAATATCTTTCTGTGGTTTATCCCGGAAATTTCAAGTATCTTCAACTCTCCGTATCGAAGCATTTCTGAGAGAATAAACATGCCTGTTAGGAAGGTAAGCATAGGCGATATCTCTACAAATATTTCAGGGATATCGTATAAATATTTCCACATAATAAACCTATCTCCGAATCTGATTACATCAGATAGGTCATCAATAATTCTTACAAAAATAAAAAGTGAAACTAAGGATATTGATGAAAGAAGAAAAACCTTTAAAAAAAAGGACACGGTGTATCTTGTTTTCAACATTTTCTTTTCCATAGTGGCAAAACTGCTGTTACCAAAACAATAGGTACAATCCATATCAAGGTAGGATAATTCACCTTGCGTGCAAAAAGTTCTCCTATAAATAGGAGCTGAAAGAAAAGGATACCTATGATACATCCCAACCCTATGTGGAGAATTTTACTTTTTTGCTGCACTCTTCTCCCCAACCCAGAGCCCAGAAAAATGAAGAATATCGGTGTTATTCCCAAAATGAACCTTTTGTGCAATTCAAGTTTTTCTTCAAATCCATAGTGGGATAAAAGAGTTATTAGAGTTTTCTCTGACATTTTAGGTTCAAGGACATTTTGTTTGAAATAGGATGGAAGGGAAAATGTAAATGTATAATTCTTAAAATTGAGGCTTGAGATACTATCTGTGGAATACTGGCTTACAAGACAGCCGTTTTCAAGTTTAAAAACAAGGGTATTTTTTTCTCTATCGTATAAAAGACTACCTTTTTCTGCCTTAAGGAAATTAATCTTTTTTTCTTCTGTATGGGTAATAGAAATATTTTCTACCCTGAATCCGCGATGGATTTTTCCTAAATATATGGTTATGCCAGGTATATCACTTATCACATTCTTTTCTTGCAACAGCGCAAGAGGGTTTTTAAATTTCAATGTCTGGATAATAGTTCTCTGCTGATAGCTTGCACCAGGCATCAGGTAAAGGTTAAATAGTACCAAAAAAACAGTTGCTACCACTGAACATAAAAGAAGGGGTCTGGTAAGTTTGAGTGGAGCTATACCTGATGAAGAAAATACAAGCAGTTCTCTATCCATGGAAAGTCTTGCAAAAAGCGCCATAGAGGAATAAAGAAAAGACAGCGGGATAATATAGGAAAATGTTGTCACAAATGTCAGTATAAAAAGAAGTGTTACCTGCAAGGGTGAAAAAGTTTCCTGCACGAGAACCTCAAATATTTTTAAAAAGGTCCTCATAGAAAACAGAAAACTAAAAAGTGCGAAAGCAAAAAACAGATTAATCGCAAATTCCTTTAAAAGATAAACGTTTCTAATTTTTATTCTCATTTAAAATATTGTAAAATATTAAGGTCCTTATGTCTATTAAAAAAAAATTAAAAGATTATCTCTTTCTGAAAAGATGCATCGGATGTGAGACAAAAGCGGTATTGGACGATTATGGTTTTTGTGACAACTGTTTTCAACATCTGATATTTATTGAAAACCCTGCGCAATCTGAGATACACCATATTTTTCGGTATGAAGGCTGCATAAAAAATATTATCTCTGAGTTCAAATACGGCAAGAAAAGATTTTATGGCAAGAAGATGGCAAAAATGGTTGCAGCCTATCTTAAACAAAATAGGGTAGGGGACTTTGACTTTATCATACCTGTGCCTTTACACTGGACAAAAGAGTTTATGAGAGGATTTAACCAATCTGCTATTGTTTCTGTATATCTTGGTAGGCTCTTATATAAGAAAACGTTGTTGAACGTACTTTTAAAAGCCAGAAGTACAAAATCTCAAACCCTTATAGAAGGAAAAGAAAGAAAATTGAATGTAAAGAACAGTTTCAAGGTGAAAAACAGCCACCTGATAAAAAAAAGGAAGATATTACTTCTTGATGATGTTTATACTACCGGAGCGACCGCATACGAGGCAAAAAAACAGCTGTTATCTGCAGGGGCCCAAAAGGTTATTATTCTAACTGTGGCCAAAGCATAAAGATTGTTATTGCTCCGTTGCTTCGCTTCTTGCAATGACAATATATTGGGTTAACTTAGGACTTACACGCCCTCGCATTCAATTGAGATTGCCACGCATAATACGCTCGCAATGACCACCGAGTGGCAGGGAGACGCGCTCCCCGGGGGGGGTTGTCGTTGCGAGGAATGAGACCCCTCGTTTGTCATTATGAGGAATGACAACTCGGGGCAG
>CAZYYF010000147.1:0-3270 GCA_964650875.1 uncultured bacterium | reverse complement strand
AACCTCTGGAGCAAAAGACTATGGAAAAGAAACTCTTAAGTCCTTGGGCAGAAGTAAAAACACAGGTGTCTAACAACAATGTTGAAATAAAGGTGTGGGGGCGCAGTTATAAGTTTTTCAATTCTGCTTTTCCAACCAGTATTGTCAGCGCAGACGAAGAACTTTTATCCTCACCTGTGCGATTAATAGGAATGGTTAATGGAAAACCACTTGTATGGGAAAACCAGAATGTATTTTCACTTCAGTCTAATAACCTTGAATCTGTTGTCTCTGGTTGTCAGTCAAATAATGATTTAATTGTTAATGTGACCTTTACAGTTGAATTTGATGGTATGATGCGGATGGATATAGTGCTTTTTCCTCATCCACAAAACACATCCGACAAAAAAACACCTACAATAGACAACTTATGGTTAGAAATACCATTTAACCATAAAACTACACTTTTTCATTACTGGCCAGGATGTTGGGGAAATGCTAACAATAGTGGTATGATACCTGATGCTGGTTTAAGTCTGCCGTTCAAACCGGCTTTCTGGCTTGGTTGGGAAGAAGCAGGGTTAAGTTGGTTTGCAGAATCAGATAAAGGATGGAGACCAGCAAAAGACAACCAGTGCATTGAAGTGGTTAAAAAAGATAAAGAAATAGTCTTGCGGTTTCGTCTGCTTGATACACCACCAGAAAAGCTGCCGTTAACATTCACTATGGGTCTTCAGGCTACGCCAGTAAAACCTATACCAAGAGATTTTCATCAATGGAGGGTATATCACTATGGGACTGAAAAACGACTACCTGATAAAGAGGCAATAGATATATTGATTAACCAGATTGCTGAATTAGGAGTTACAACATTTATTTTACATGAAGGATGGACACCTATTCAAAGTTACTGGAAGACGTCAGACGGCGCAAAATTAAAATATTTAATTTCTGAAGCTCATAAGATAGGTATTAAAGTTCTTCTGTATTTTGGATATCATCTTTCTACATTAGCCCCTGAGTGGACGAAAATGGCCGATGATGTACTTATAAAAGATGTTAACGGGGGACTTATAGGTGAATTCTATTATTTACCTAAAAAAATAATTTTTTACAGGTTACCTGACCAAACAAACTATACAGTTTGTCATAATAGTAAATGGCAGGACTCTTTTGTTAACGGGATAACTCAGGCATTAGAAGATTACAACTTTGATGGTCTTTATCTTGATGGTACTATAGAACCGTGGCCTTGTGCCAATCAAAACCATGGATGTGGATATAAAACCACCGATGGACACCTTAAGGTTAGTTATCCTATATTTGCAGTGAGAAAATTGATGAAACATCTTTATAGTATCATTCAGGCAAAAGGCGGTATTATTGAGGCTCACCAAAGTACCTGTTGCATTACACCCATACTTTCTTTTTGTCATTGCTATCGGGATGGGGAGCATCTGATGGATGGCAGGCTGGATACAGAAACATTGAAGAAATTGCCCCTTGCGACTTTCAGGGCTGAATTTATGGGAAAAAACTTTGGTGTCCCGTGCCGTTTTATTGTTTATGAAAGACCACCGCGTTGGACATACGAACATGCACTTTCTATTACTTTGCTGCATGATGTGTTGATACGTTCTGTGGATAAAGAGGGCAATGAAGACCTCAAAGTAGCAAAACATCTGTCAAAAATTTATAATATTATGTCTAATTTTGGTGTGAGTGTAGCAAAATGGTATCCCTATTGGAAAAATGAAAAGTTTCTTAAGGTTGAACCAGAAGATATAAAAGTGAGTTTTTATAAGAATGGGAACAGACTTTTGTTAGTGGTCTCTAATCTTTCTGGTGAGCGAAATATCTTAGGTAATATTATTTTGAATCCAGATGCTTTAGAACTGACTACTGATTTCAAACTGTGCTATGATACTATTACCGGGCAGCATATTTCTCTAAAAGACTATTGTATCCAGATTCCATTAGCGCCTTTAAGAGCAAGGCTCATACAGATAGAATAAACTATTGATTATAAAAGGTAGGAAGTAAATAGAGACCGATTTACAATGTAAATAGAAGAGGTTACTATGTTTAGAAAAATGTTTCTCGTGCTTTTTTGTATTCCGATGGTCGTGTGTGCTGGGGTTAAGGTATCCGGGACAATAAAAGAGATAAAGATAGAAGGTTTAAATTTCTCCGAAGTACCTGTGGATAAGGTAAACGTAAAATTTTTCGGCACATCTCTTACCGCGGAAACAAACGCCAATGGCCAGTTTACGCTTGAAAATGTTCCAGCTTGTTCTCTTGCCGGTATCAAAATGACTAAAACAGGATATAAGACTACCTATACCCCGATTCTTGGTGTAGGAGAAAATGATGTTTCAGACGTGACATGTTTTATTTTTACAACGGAGATGTACAATAACCGTATTCAAGGAGGGAGCGCTCCTGGGCATACGCCGGGCAAAGGCGATATTGTAGGAGTTGTGACAGATACAGAGGGTGGCTGTCTTGCTGGCGCTGCTGTACAGGCAGCATATCTTGATACAGGACAACCTGCCGGTACCATAAAATATTTCACCGCCACTTTTTCTCCAGGTAGTTCAGACAATACAAGTGTAAACGGCTTTTTTGCCATATACAATGTGGAGCCAGGTAGACCTGTAGTTATCAAAGGTATAAAATCCGGGACCTTTTTTTCTTCCTGTATAGCGGAAGTTTATCCTGACTGTCTGACATTGACTCAGGTCACGGAGGTTTCAAAGACAATAGATGTTTCAGGGGTTGTTTTCACAGAAGCGGATGATAAAGAAGATCCTCTGCAAGGTGTGGATATTACCCTGCCTGGACTTAGCATCTCGGCTGTTTCCAACCAGGATGGCGCCTTTCTTTTACAAGGTCTACCCCTAAAATCTCTTGCAGTATTAAAGGTTGTCAAAACAGGCTATATGGATATCTATCTCTACGGGTATATTGACGACAGCCAGGATGATGAGGAAGATGAAGAAGCAGATATTGAAGTTTTTATGGTAAGCAATGAAATGGTAGAGGGGCTGGAAAATGAAGTAGGTGAAGCCCAGCAGGCGGATAAAGGGGCTATCCTAATAGACTCAGAGATTAAAGGAGTGGAGATAAGGTTATACAACGATGAAGGTGTCCGTATTAGTCCTATTTCCGCCTATTACGATGAAGAAGATGGTTCTTTCAATCCTGCTCTTACAGCCACAGTTCCTGACGGTAGCTGTCTGATAATGAATATAGACCCAGGATACTACTATCTTACAGGATATAAGCAGG
>CAZYYF010000146.1:0-3372 GCA_964650875.1 uncultured bacterium | reverse complement strand
GCAGGCACAAAAGAGAATGAAAATTCCCCCCACCTACATCCTTCCCCTCAGAGGGGGTAGGAAACAGGAGGGGGTGAAAAAGGGGGATTTTCAAGGTGAAAACAGATTTTATAAGAGAAATTATCAGACAAGACCTTAAAGAGGGTAGATATCACAAAGTACATACAAGGTTTCCTCCAGAACCTAATGGTTACCTTCATATAGGACATGCAAAATCCATATGTCTTAATTTCAGTATTGCCGAGGAATTTGGAGGATTGTGTAATCTCCGTTTTGACGACACCAATCCGAGCAAGGAAGAGACGGAATATGTAGATTCAATAAAAGAAGATATCAGGTGGTTAGGATTCAGGTGGAACGGAAAGGAACTTTATGCATCAGACTATTTTGACAGACTTTATGAATATGCCATTTTCCTTATTAAAAAAGGTAATGCATATGTATGTGATTTAAGTGCTGAAGAGATAAGACAGTATCGTGGCACTCTTACTGAACCTGGGAAAGACAGCCCTTACCGAAACAGAAGTATTGACGAAAATCTTCGTCTTTTCCGGGAAATGAGAGAGGGAAAGTACCCGGACGGTTCAAGGGTTTTGAGGGCAAAAATAGATATGTTTTCTCCGAACCTGAATATGAGAGACCCGGTAATGTATCGTATCCTGCGTAGTTGCCATCACCGTACAGGCAACAAATGGTGTATTTACCCTACTTACGATTGGGCACACGGTCAGTCTGATTCGATAGAGGGTATAACCCACTCAATATGTACGTTAGAATTTGAAGACCACAGGCCTCTTTACAACTGGTTTATAGAACAACTTGGCATACACCATCCCCGTCAGATAGAATTTGCACGGTTGAACCTTACCTATACTGTGTTAAGTAAAAGGTTTCTTCTTGAACTTGTTAAAAATAAGTATGTCAGTGGTTGGGACGACCCGCGGATGCCTACTATCTGTGGTATGAGACGTAGAGGATATCCTCCACAGGCAATAAGGAATTTTTGTGCAGCTATAGGGGTTGCCAAAACAGAAAGTACTGTTGATATATCCCTGCTTGAATATTTTGTAAGAGAAGAGCTTAACAGGAAAGCCATGCGTGTAATGGCAGTTTTAAGGCCCCTAAAGGTTGTTATAGACAACTATCCTGAAGAAACAACCGAATATCTGACGGCCATCAACAATCCAGAAGATAGCTGTGCAGGGACCCGTGAAGTACCCTTTTCAAAGGTGTTGTACATTGAGCAGGACGATTTTATGGAAGAACCGCCAGATAAATTTTACAGGTTGGCACCTGGAAGGGAAGTTCGTTTAAGATATGCATACTTCATTAAATGTATTAATGTTATAAAAGAGGCAAACGGAGGCATCAAAGAAATTCATTGTACCTATGACCCTTCTACAAAAGGTGGGGATGCTCCTGATGGCAGGAAGGTTAGGGCTACCCTTCACTGGGTTTCTGCTAACCATGCTCTTACTGCTACTATCAGGTTATATGACCACCTGTTTACTAAAGAAAATCCTCTTGAATTTCCAGAAGGAGGCAATCTTATTGAGAATATTAATCCAACATCTCTGCAGGTTTTGAAAGATTGCAGGATTGAGCCTTCCATTTGTTCTGTTGTGGCAGGTGATACTTTTCAGTTTGAAAGGCTGGGGTATTTCTGTGTTGATAGGGATTCTTCAAAGGACAGGATTGTTTTCAACCGGACGGTTACACTTAAAGATGCATGGGTAAGAATTCAAAAGAAATAAGTTCCTATAAGGAGGAAACATGGTTATTGGTATACCAAAAGAGAAAAAAACTGAAGAGTACCGTGTGGGGGGACTTCCAGAGACAGTTGCTCTTCTACGAGAAAAGGGACACACTGTGATGGTGGAAACTCATGCGGGTATAGGAGCAGGGATTGAAGACAGCGATTATATCCGTGCTGGAGCAGAGATATGTACTACTGCAAAACAACTGTATGAAAGAAGTCAGATTATTGTGAAGGTTAAAGAACCACTACCTGAAGAATACCCTTTTTTGAAGAGTGAGCATATCCTTTTTACGTTTTTCCATTTTTCAGCAAACATAAAAATGACAGAAACACTTGTTTCAAAAAATGTTCATTGTTTTGCCTACGAACTTGTGGAAGACAAAGGTGTTTTTCCTATCCTTGCCCCTATGAGTGAGATTGCTGGAAGGCTTGCTCCCCAGCAGGGAGCCAAATACCTTGAAAAAGCATATGGTGGGAAGGGAGTGCTTCTTAGTGGAGGATCTAATTCAAGAAAGGGCAAGGTTGTTATTATGGGTGGAGGAGTTGTAGGAATGAACGCGGGTCTCATTTCGTACGGAATGGGAGCAGAGGTCGTGATTATTGAGCTCTCTTCTACCAGAATAAAATATCTGGAAAAGCATTTTGGTAATAAGTACAGGATTGTTCAATCCTGTAGGGAAAACATTGAACGAGAGATTAAAAACGTAGATGTGGTTGTTGGGGCTGTTATGGTTGCAGGAACAAGGGCTCCGAGGTTGTTGTCAAAAGAAGATTTAAAGATGATAGAGCCTGGTTCTGTTCTTGTAGATGTGGCTATTGACCAGGGTGGTTGTTTTGAGACCAGCAGGCCTACCAATCACCTCCAGCCTATCTTTATTGAACAGGGAATAATACACTATTGCGTTACCAATATGCCTGGTATTGTTCCTCGCACCTCGACATATGCTCTTGTTGCTGCTACTACACCATACATTGTCATGCTTGCTGATAAAGGGATTGCTGCGACTAAGGAAAATACCCCTCTGTCCAAAGGTTACGCCGTAGGTAATGGAAAAATCATTAGTGACAGGATTGTTCTCTGATGTAGGTTTTATCAAAAGTTGGATAGAAGGATTTTTTTATTTTGAGAGCAAGAAATCTGGAAGCATCGGAATTTCAAAGTTTTAAGAAATTCCGATGCGGATTAGGGGGTGTGCGGCGGGAACAATCTGGTTTCCTCCACGGGTGTGACAGGGAGCAAGGGATAACGAGCAACCGCATAGCACAGAGGGCGAGATGGTAAGCCCGTTGATAGAAGCACGAAGTGCAAGAATAGGCAGCGATAGCGACCGTCAGAGGGGCGTGAGCCCCTATGAAAGTAATCCGCTAAAGCCGGATTATCTTGTTGGGAAGGGAGCCTTTCTTTTTTTTTGTATCAAAGTCCAGTAATGAAGATGTGTTATGCTTTGGTATAATTAAGTTTGACTTTTTGAAGCTAATACATTACTAATTATTTAACACTATTTTACATTGGTCAGGAGAATCGGCTTCAAAACCTCACAGTAAAAAACTTTTATTGGACAGTACTGATATGAATATTGCCATTACCGCTGATATCCATTTAAAAGAACAAA
>CAZYYF010000145.1:0-3373 GCA_964650875.1 uncultured bacterium | reverse complement strand
GTTATAGGCACAGGGAATGCCGGATGCGCTCATTCATTCAAGATTGCTGAAGCAGGCCATAATGTGAGGATGCTGGAACCTTTTTCTGTCTATGAGGATAATTTCAATGCGATCAAAGCAAACAAAGGTATATGGGCATTGGAACAGGGAAAGAAAAAATTTCAGAAGATAGAACTTGTTAGCCGTAAAATTGAAGAAGCAATGGATGGTTCTGATGCGGTTTTTATCCTGACTCAATCATTACAGCACGAACATCTTTCTGAAAAAATAGCACCTTTTTTGAAAAACATAAAGTTAGTTATAATATCTCCGGGTTACATGGGAAGTCTTTTTTTAAAAAAATTTGGTATGGAAAATATTATATTTGCTGAAGGAGAATCACTTCCTTTTGATGCCAGGCTTAAAGAAAACGGTGTTGTGGAAATACTCTTTAAGAATGTAAGGAACGCTCTGGCTTTCCATCCGAAGGCAAAAGAAGATGAAGGTCTGAAGATAGCAAAGTTACTGGTAGATACCTATCAATACAAGCGTCGAAATATCATGGAATCTGCTCTGCATAATCCTAACTTGATACTTCATACGATAGGCACTATAATGTCCGCAGCGAGAATAGAATATTCAAAAGGTGACTTCTGGATGTACAGAGAGGCATTTACCCCTTCCATCTGGAACCTTGTGAACCAACTTGACAGGGAAAAAATGGATATTCTGGCACAGATAGGATGTGAAAGAATCTCTTGTCTGGAGGCATTCAGGTTCAGAACTGAGAAAGATTGCAACAGTGACCCTCTGGGAGCTTTCAATCATTACGCGCAGGAAGGTTCTCCTAAAGGTCCCAATGTTGTAAATCATAGGTATATATCTGAAGATGTGCCTATGGGATTGTGTCTGATGAGTTCTATCGGCAAGCGGTTTGGTATTGAAACTCCCATTTGTGATTCATTAATCAATATAGCCTCAGCCTTGCTAAAAAGAAATTTCTGGAAGGAAGGCAGAACTCTTGAGAAATTTGGACTGGGAAATATGTCTCCGGAGAAATTATTGCAGTATATAGAAGAGTAAAATTCAAAGAGAAATAAACCACTTCGGTTAACCACCGAGGGAAAGGAAATAACACAATGAAAGAAATAATCAAAAGGGCGACAGTGATATCAGCTTTATTATTTTCTTCAACTTTTCTTATGTCGGAAGAAAGTATCAGGGATAATGAACTTAAAGTTCTGAAATCTAATGGGGTTGTTTATATCAGAAGCCATTTTTCCATGGAAAATGACCTGGTGGTCCGTGTCGGTCGCGGTGTAAAAAACAATCAGATTAATTTTGTAGGAACATATCTTCTGGGAAAAAATGGCTCCATGGATACTTCAGGAATTAAAGGTGGCATATTGATACATAACAATGGTGATGATGCTACCCCCTGGCACCTTAACGGTACTTATATAGGGGCCAATCACGGTGCATCCGTAGGAGTGCAGTTAACATGTCCTGGGCATGGACTAACAAAAGAATATCTTGGAAGCGAATGGGAAGATGAGGCAGGTAAAAAGTTTTATCTTATAAGGATACTTGATGAAAACAAACTTTTGTTTCTTGGCAGGAATAAGTCAGCAGGTGTTATCTGGCAGTTTGAATCTGCAGAAAAAACAGGTTCAGTTTTGAAAAACAGTTCGTTTAACAGAACTATTAACTATACTGAAAAAACACTTGCTGTCCAGATATATCCTTCCTGCCGCATAAAGAAACAGGAGTATCTTGCTGATGGAAAAACTCCACTTAAAGAAGGTGAAGTTGTAGAATGCAGGTGGTTTGATATAGTTGAGGAATACGATATTATAAATACAGGCGCATTGCTGGCTGATATCATAAGTCATCCCGGGCAGGAAAGGAATTTTGCTGATGAACATCTTGATGCCGTTGTTAACAATAAAATAACATACAGATTTTTCCCTAACGGGGCTAATGTCATTTATTATAATGCAAAGGCTTTACAGGAATTTAAACTCGGGTATATGGGATTTATCCAGTCTTCAAAACTGTATCAGGGTAAGTACCAGACACATGAGTATTATATTCCTAAAACAGTAGCGTTTACCAAAGACAATATTAACTATAATTTTCAAGGAATACAGGATTTTTCTTTCCGCCTACCTTCCCCTCTTGATTTTAATGAAAAAGTGAAAAATATTTCTGACCCGGAGAACCTACCTGAACGGTTTATACAATTTCTTGGGAATAAGGATGGAGATAAAACAATCAGAGAGGTTGGGTATGCCCTCGGTTATTCTTTAATCCATGGTATTACTGTGCCTTCGGTAAGAGCCCGTAATACAAGCAATGCTATTACGATTTATACGACAAGCAAATCATATCCTAACGCGATAAATTCAAAGATGGGTCCTCTGATACCAGCTGGCACAGAATTTTACTGTATAGCATACCGCCACTACTTCAATCCCCCTCAAGCAGGAAACGCAACATCTGTTTACTGGCAACAGCATGAAAATGAGACCGTTGTATATGCCGATTACCACAAATCTGTTGATAAGGATGTCATTAAACTTCCTGGGGAATTTACAGGCAAAAAACTTGAGGTTGTGGAAAAAACACCTTCTATAACCGTTCATACCTCAGCAACCGTACCTGAAAAAGGCGTGGAAGTTTCTGTGGTAGACAGATACGGATATGCAGTGTTCAAAATTTTTTGAAACAAGAAACGAGAGGACATATGAAAATAGCACCTTTAATAGACCTTTTTTTTAGAGATAAACCCTGGGAAGTACGGGTACAGAAGATAGCAAAATGTGGTTACAATTATATTGAAACCTGGCAGGGAGCCGATGTAGATGTTTTGAAAAGTATGAGTTCTATCGGTAAAGAGTGCGGAGTCAGGCTTGTAAGTGTTGTCATAAATTTTGCAACTGAAAAAGAAATTGCTCCTATTGACGAGGCGAACCGTTTGCGGTTCCTTCAACGAATAGACCGCTTTTCTGACAACGCCCTGCTGGCAGGTTGTCACCAGGGGATAGTGACTGCGGGCCAGTCTATACAGGGACATAATTACCAACAGCAACGGGCTTGCCTTGTTGACGCCTTACGTGCGGCTGGAGAACTGGTAAAAGAGAAAGGATTTTTCCTCAATCTGGAGCCTCTTAATACAGAGGTTGACCACCCGGGGTATTTCCTGAATTCTCCTCTTGAAGGAGTTGCAATTGTAAAAGAGGCAGGGTTAGAAAATGTCCGGATGCTTTATGATTTTTATCACATGGCTATTATGACAGGCAACCAGGCTTCTTTTGTAAAACACAATATTGAATATATAGGACACTTTCACATTGCTGGCATACCCGGTAGACATGAACCTTTTACCGGAGAA
>CAZYYF010000144.1:0-3423 GCA_964650875.1 uncultured bacterium | reverse complement strand
GCGGAAGCCCTGGAAGATATGAGATTCCACAGGGAGGACACGATCGACAGAATATCTGCAATGCGTAACGTCAAGAAAAAAAGCATAGCCGCAATGTTAATGGTAGGCATGTCCAGGGATGAAATTAGTAAGGTCCTATCAATGTCACATCGTCAAATCATACGAATAATAAAAGATAACCGATAGTTAAGCGAACACAAAAACGTAAAAATGTCACATTTCGGCGTATATAAAAAAGGAAGATAACATCCGACGTACAGCCAGAGGGGGCGCGATAGCGCATCCCGGCGGCGTGCAACAGGCAACCAACGAGAGGATAACCATGAGCAGAAAACCAGGGCAGAAATATACGCCAGCGCCACCTATCATCAAAGGACAGGAGCCGGAACAAAAGGGGAGGCCCTATGACCCGGCGATCATGGATGAGATCTGTATGAGGATAGCTAGGGCTGATAAATCGCTCATATCTATCTGCAAAGAACTGAAAATATCAATAAATATAGTGTATGCATGGCTCAGGACGGTACAGGAGGCCCGTGATTGCTACGCACGGGCTCGGCACGATCAAGCGGACAGCAAATACGAGCAGGTAAGCGAGATCATTGAGAAAATAGAGAAAAAAATACTAGACCCGAACGCGGCTAGGGTGATGATAGACGCGATCAAATGGCAGGCGGCGCACCTCCGGCCCCAGGTGTACGGTGATAGGGTGGCGGTAGATCACTCTGTCGCGGGCCTGGAGGACGCCCTGAGGGAGATCGACAAACTGGATGGTAAACGGCATGGCGAAACAGGCGATCAGCCCAGAAACTATTAAGCGGATCGCGGCCTACAAGAAGTCGTTCGAGCTGTTCGCACGCGATTGTCTCCGGGTCCGGGATCACGTATCACAACAGATTCTGCCGTTCATTTTCAACAGGCCACAACGGATATTCCACAGCATCGTCGAGAAGCAACGCGCCGAAATCGGCTATGTGCGGATCATCCTGGACAAAGCGCGGCGTTTCGGCGGGTCTACCTACATCGAGGGGCGCGGCTACTGGAAAACATCAATGAATTTCAACACAAATGCGTTCATTGTGGCCCACGAGGAGGATTCCACGGACACCCTGTTTGCCATGGCCCGCCTGTTCCACGACTTCAATCCTATCAAGCCCGCCACAAAATATTCCAGCAAAAAAGAGCTGCTGTTCGACACGTCGGCTGGGACCGGCCTCAAATCGCAATACGGCCTGGCCTGCGCCAAAACCACCTCCGCCGGCCGATCCCAGGGCATCCATTTCCTGCATGTTTCTGAGCTCGCGTTTTTCCCAGACAACGCGGACGAGCTCCTGGACGGCCTGATGTCCTGCATCTCGGTCCCGGAGGGGACAGAGGTCTACCTGGAGAGCACGGGCAACGGTTACGGCAATCGGTTCCAGCTGGATGTGTTCGCCGCCTATGGCGAGGGGCGCAACGTCTACTACGAGGAGGACGGCATCCCCTACGCCTGGAGGGCGCCGGGATCGGATTGGGTCCTGGTGTTCATCCCCTGGTTTGCACACGAGCCCTACCACCGGGAGTTCGATACGCCGGAGGACCGGGAGGAGTTCGGCAGGGAGATCGATCGCCCTGTGTTCGTCCGGGATCTGATGTCCTGGGAGCCGTCGGAGGCCGCAAAACTGCGGGACCGCTACGGCCTGACCCTGGAACAGCTGCACTGGCGGGCATGGAAGATCGAAGACACGTTTCGGGGTCGGGTGGAGAAATTCCGGCAGGAGTTCCCGGCCACGGTCGAAGAATCGTTCCTGTCTACCGGGTCCAACGTCTACCCGGCGGAGTTGTGCGACATGCTGGAGGCCCAATGTGCAACGCCGATCCTGGTAGGGGATCTGGTTGACCGGATGGGCAAGACAAAGATCCGTCCCAATGCGACCGGGCATTTCTCCGTGTGGCGCCGTCCCACGCATGAACAGGAGGACGTGTATTTCCTGACGGTGGATTCCGGAGGCGGGAAAAAGGAACGGCACGAGCGGGAGAAGCGGGATCCAGATCCTACGTGCATCGATGTCTGGCACCGATACACCGGGGAACAGGTGGCCCAGTGGCATGGGCATATCGATTACGATCTCATACCGGATCTCGTGGAGATGATCGGCAGGCTCTATGCGCGGCACATTTATGACGAGTACAGCGGCCGCCTCGCTCCTCGTCTCGTCCCTGCCGTTGCCTGCGTCGAGGTGATGAACCACGGCTACACGGTCGTTGCGGGCCTGAAGGCGAAGAAATACCCCATGTACGAATACAAGCCGGGTGAGCCCGGGTGGTCTACCAATTCGCGGACGAAGGCGCAAATGGTGGATGGCCTGTATGAGTCTGCGCGTGACGGATCGTTGCAGATCCGGTGCCGGGAGACGGTGGCGGAGATGCGGACGTTTGTGGAGGTGAATGGATCGTACAAAGCGGAGTCCGGTTGTCACGACGAGCGGGTGGACACGGCAGGGATGGCAAGCCAGATGATCCGGTTGCTTCCTGCGGATCGTACGATGGTTGGTGGAATCCCGCGTCGAATAGGGGCGCGCAAGACGGATGTCGGGTTTGTTTTTGCGAATCAGGACAGGCAGGACGATGGACAATACAAAGAGTTCTACGCTTAGGAGGATGACATGGCGCAGGCATTGACGGTTACGGTTGATGGGAATCCGTTTCTTGATGGATCTGAGGCGGCGAAGGTGGTTCTGGATTGGGTGTCTGCTGCAGGGGGCACGGTGAGCCTGGGCATTGCATCGACGTTTGCCGCAGCGGTGGCGGCAAAGGGTGGCCTGGGCGGTCCTCTGCCGAGCAAGATTCGGGGGAAGATTCTTGCCATCGAGACGGCGCCGGGGTTGAACGGGGACCTGACAACGGCCCTTCCGACGGCGAATTATGACATCACGATCCTGGATTCGTATTCTCTGGATGTGCTGGACGGCGTAGGTGCAAACAGGTCTGGGACGGCGGCGGAAACCGTTGTGGCGTCGAATCCGATTCCTGTTGACTCCGAGCTGACGTTGACGATTGCCAATGCCGGCGACACAAAGAAGGGGCGGATTATTCTGCATGTCGGCTCCTATGGCTTGGGGAGGTAATCGGCCATGGGCGGGTTCGGTGAGACATACACCACGTATAAGGAGCGGTCTGCGGCTCCTTCGACGCCTCCGACGAATTACCATCGTCTCTACTTCAAGTCTGATGGTATGTATTTCATCGACGACACTGGAACGGAGCGCCTGGTGGCAGATTCCGGCGGTAGCGTCAACATCGACGGCGGCACCATCGACAACACAGTCATCGGCGGCACTACTCCGGCGGCTGGGACGTTTACCGATCTTTCATCGGATGAAGCCACCCTGAAGCAGATCTCCACCCCATCTGCGCCGGCAACCGGATACAACAAAATCTACC
>CAZYYF010000143.1:0-3458 GCA_964650875.1 uncultured bacterium | reverse complement strand
GTAATACTTATGTTTATGGTAGTGGCTTTTGCAATTGTCATAAATGAAAGTGAGCGGAGGATTCCCATACAGTACGCTAAACGAGTTGTCGGTAGAAAGGTATATGGAGGCCAATCTACTTACCTGCCGATAAAACTAAATCAAGGAGGAGTTATACCTCTTATTTTTGCAATATCTATACTTACGTTTCCTGCTACTATTATGACTTTTTCAGAACACAGGGTATTACAGAATATTGCACGTTTCCTTTCGCCTTCTGGAGGGACAGGGATGTTTCTATACGCTATTTTGACCATATTTTTCTGCTATTTTTACGCAAGTATTATCTTTAATCCCGATAATATAGCAGAAGATTTGCAAAAATATGGAGGGTTTATACAAGGCATAAGACCGGGTAAATCTACTGCTCTATATCTTGAAAAGGTATTAAATAGACTTACCTTGCCTGGGTCATTGATGCTTACAGCTATAGCTATTTTTCCATATATAATGATGATTTTTTATCGTAAAATACCCTATATCGTAGCAAGTTTATTCGGAGGTGTTGGGCTTCTTATAGTAGTTTCTGTTCTTCTGGAAACCATCAGACAGATAGAATCGCATTTGTTGGTAAGGCATTATCAGGGATTTATTAAGAAAGCCAAAGGAATAAGATGAGGAATATCATCATTCTCTTAGGACCTCCCGGTGCGGGGAAGGGCAGTTTAGGAGGGAGATTGGCATCTCTTTTGGGACTTCCACTGATTTCGTCTGGGGATCTGTTGAGAGAAAATGTAAAAAAGAATACACCTTTCGGGAAAAAGGCAAAAAAATATATGGATTTGGGTGAACTAGTACCTGATAAAATAGTTATAGAGATGATTAAAGAAAAAATTAGTGAAGATAGGGCTAAAGATGGTTTTATTCTTGATGGATTTCCAAGAACATTAGCACAGGCTGAAATGCTTGATAAGATAATTTCTAACAATAACAGTATGAAAGTTTTTTATTTGAAGGCTGATGATGATTTTTTATTAAACCGGCTTTTAAACCGTCGGGTATGCGAAAAATGTGGAAAAATTTATCACCTTGTGAATTTTCCTCCCAAAATAAAAGAAACCTGTGATATATGTGGAGGACATCTTGTGCAGAGAAAAGATGATACCGAAGATGTGATAAGAAAACGTCTTGAGATATACAAGCAGTTAACAACGCCATTGCTTGATTATTATAAAAAAAAGAACGTTCTTTATGTTATTGCTGGAGATATCAACCTGGAATATATGATAGATGCTGTAAAAAAAATTATCAAATGGTAAAGACAAGAGAAGAAATAGAGAAGATAAGGGTTGCATGTATAAAATGTAAGAGTGTACTTATAAAGCTGGGTGCTGTGTTAAAGCCAGATATAAGCACATACGAAGTGGAAGAAAAAGCGGCAGTTTTTTTAAAAGAAGAGAAAGTCGAATCGGCCTTTAAAAATTATAATGGGTATCCGGCAAACATATGTATTTCTGTCAATGAAGAGGTAGTTCATGGTATTCCTTCAAAAGAAAAATTTTTGAAGAATGGAGATATAGTCTCAATAGACATTGGCGTTAAATATAAAGGTTATTATTCGGACTATGCTGCAACTTTCCCGATAGGAGAAGTTACTGTTTTACATAGTAGACTTATAGAAGTTGCCCGTAAATCTTTTAACAAAGGTTTTGCTAAGGCTTTGCCAGGTATGACAACAGGCGATATCGGAGAGGCAATACAAAGATTTACAGAGGAGAATGGGTTTTCTGTTGTAAGAGATTTTGTGGGACACGGGGTAGGTAAATCGCTGCATGAGCTGCCAGAAGTTCCCAATTTTGGTCCAGCTGGGATGGGAAGCATGCTTTATGAGAATGAGGTTCTGGCAATAGAACCTATGATTAATACAGGTAGTTCTAATGTTAAAATACTGGAAGATGGCTGGAAAGTCGTTACTGTGGATGGAGGCTATTCAGCACATTATGAGGAATGTGTATTAGTAACAAAGCATGGACCTGAGTTGCTTGCTTTATAATATCAAAGACTATGGGAAAAAAGGAAGAAAAAATAAAGGTGCAGGGAAAGATTAACAAGGCCTTACCAGGAACTTCATTCCTTGTGGAATTGGAAAACGGGCATACAGTTACTGCACATTTATGTGGGAAAATGCGTATGTATTACATTAAGATTATACCTGGAGATAAGGTAATTCTGGAACTTTCCCCTTATGACATGACAAGAGGTAGGATAATAAAAAGAATATGATATGAAGTGAGGAATGTAAAAATGAAAGTGAGAGCATCGGTAAAAAAGATATGTCCCAAGTGCAAAATAATAAAAAGACACAGGAAAATAAGGGTTATATGCAGTAACCCACAGGAAGGGCCAAAACATAAGCAGGTACAAGGGTGAATTAGATAAATCGGTTATATATAGGAAGAAAAATTCAAGAAATGAGGAGATAAAATGGCAAGATTATTAGGAGTAGAAATACCTGATAATAAAAAGGTTGTTATAGCTCTTACTTATGTGTTTGGTATTGGCAGAGTATCGGCTGAAAAAATTGTAAAACACGCAGGGGTGAAAGGAGACAAAAAGGTTAAAGATCTTAATGAAGAAGAACTTGGTAAAATCGCCGGTTTTATACAGAAAAATATTATGGTTGAAGGAGATTTAAAAAAAGAAATTGCTGAAAATATCAGGAGATTGCAAGAAATAGGCTCGTATAGGGGTTACAGGCATAAGCATTCTCTTCCAGTCAGAGGGCAAAGAACTCGTTCTAATGCCAGAACAAGGAAAGGTCCGAGAAAAACAGTTGGAGTTATAAGAGATAAAACCGCAAGAAGAGCTGTGAGACAAGATACTCAACCAGAAACAAAGACAAAATAACAAGGATCCAAAATGGCAGAAAAAAAGAAATATGTAAAAAAAAAGAAGAAATATAGCGAAATTGTAAGAGGAGTAGCTCATATCAATGCAAGTTTTAATAATACAATAGTTGCGATAACAGATTTACAGGGCAGGGTTCTTTTATGGGGTAGCGCGGGCACTGTGGGTTTTAAAGGTACAAGGAAAGGAACTCCTTTTGCAGCACAGCTTATATCTGAAAGCGTTGCAAGGAAGGCCCAAACTCAATTTAATATGAAAGAAGTTGATGTTCTTGTAAAGGGTCCTGGTCCTGGTAGAGAAACGGCTATACGGGCCTTGCAGAGTGGAGGTTTGAATGTCCTTTCAATAAAAGACATTACTCCTATACCTCACAATGGTTGTAGGCCGCCTAATCGAAGAAAAGTTTAAAGGGAGACGAAATGGCAAAAACAAGTAAACCTTTATGTAAAGCATGCAGGAAAAATGGCATGAAACTTTATTTAAAAGGCAGGAGATGTGAGACAGTGAAGTGTCCTGTCGACAAAAGGGAGAAAAAGGTAAAAAAGTTTATCAAACGTAAAAAAATATCTGAA
>CAZYYF010000142.1:706-3465 GCA_964650875.1 uncultured bacterium | reverse complement strand
ATTCCTGCCTGTGTTCTTTCACCTCTTCCCTCGCTCTTAATCAGAAATTATTGGCTGCAAAAATCTTGTTGACAATTTATAGTGGTATGTGATAAAATCTTAGGCAGAGTTAAATTTGAAAATTAGGGGTGAGATTCCAGTTTGTTTGCATAGTACAAAGAAGATTGTTCTAATAGGTCAGACGTAATTAACTGAATTATTAAAGGAGGTGTTCTTATGTCTTTTCAAATAAAGAATGGAGAGAAAATACTTTTCATAGGAGACAGTATAACTGATTGTGGCAGGCGAACCGAACCATCTAAACTGGGTGACGGTTATGTAAAAATGTTTAGCGAAATGATGATAGCAAAGATACCAGAAGCAAAAATTGAAGTTATAAATAAAGGCATATCAGGCAATACCATCCTGGACCTTGAAAACAGGTGGACGGATGATATGATATACCTGAAACCTGACTGGCTTTCTATTCTCGTGGGTATAAATGATACCCACAGGGTAGTTGAGAAAACGGTAGGTTCGGAAGAACTTATTCCAGATAAATACAGGAAAAGATACAGTAAGTTGCTCCAGATGACTGTCAATAACATAGGTTGCAAAATTATATTGATAGAACCTTTCTTCATAAGTACGGATACGACTGATTCATACAGAGGCAGAATGCTTGAGAGGCTTACAGAATATAGGAAGATTGTCGCAGAGATGAGTGAGCAATATGGAACACTCCTGCTGAAAATACACGATATATTCCAGAAACATCTTAAATACAGAGAAAGCGAAACCTTCTGTGCGGAACCTGTTCATCCAAACCATACAGGTCATTTGGTCATAGCCCAGGCACTATACGACCTATTGAACAAATGAAAGGTATTGTTGATTTTCATACCCACGCTTTTCCGGATAACCTGGCATCTCGGGCAATAAAGGCAATTGAAGAGAAAAGCGGTATTTCAGCCAAAATGGATGGAACAGTGTCTTGTCTGATGGTATCTATGGACACCTGTGGCATAGAAAAAAGCGTCGTATGTTCAATTGCAACAAAACCATCCCATTTTACCTCCATATTTGAGTGGTCAAAGAAGATACGTTCTGATAGAATAATTCCACTACCCTCTATTCATCCAGACGACCCTGAAGCAGAAGAGAGAATCAGCATGGTAAAAAAAGAGGGTTTTATTGGTATAAAAATGCACCCCTACTACCAGGATTTTCTTTTAGATGAACCGAGAATGTTTCCCTTGTATGAAAAAGTATCTTTAGAAAATCTTCTTTTAGTGATGCATACCGGTTTTGACTTCGCTTTTCAAAAAATACGAAAAGCTGACCCTGAAAAGGTTATAAGGATTGTAGATATGTTTCCCTGCCTTAAGATTGTTCTTACCCATATGGGTGGTTGGAAAGACTGGGATAGAGTTGAAGAACTTATTGCAGGCAAGAAACTCTACATGGAAATTTCTTTTTCCCTTGAATTTCTTGGTAAGAAAAAGGCAAGAGAAATCATCCTAAAACATCCAGAAGAATATGTGCTTTTTGGGACAGATGCGCCATGGATATCACAGAAAGAAACCTTGAAACTTTTCAGGAGTTTGTCTCTCGGAGACCATCTCGAAAACCTTATTTTAAGAAAAAATGCTATGGCCTTTTTGTAATGTAGTAGATTCAAAAAATCAAATCAGTAGTGTCCAAAAAAAATTCTAATAAAGTGGTCAGAGTAAGATTTGCGCTCAACCCTAAGGTATATCTCCACCTGGGAAACGCCCACACGACTTTGTTCAATTACCTGTTTGCAAAAAACAACGGCGGCATTTTTGTCCTGAGAATAGAAGATAACGACGGCGAGCGTTCAAAGAAGGAGTATGAAACAGCTGCTCTCGAGCAGGAAAAGATAAAGATTCTGAAAGACGTCCCTTACCATGTAAGAGAACAAGAGTATGAGGAAAAAAGTCGTTGGAAAGTATCTTATGGAAAAAGGGAAACGTGTGCTCGGAGAAGTTCTTCCTTCTTTTGAAAGGTGTGCGGAATAGACTATTCAGAATCTTGAAGACAAAGTAAGAGAGTTCTGCGAAACGAAGGGATACAAACCTGGGGAGGTTTTCCATCCTCTGTGTGCGACTTTAAGTGGCAAGACCACGGGAGCCGGCTTGTTTGAGATGCTCGAGCATCTCGGCAGGGAAAAACCCTGCGGAGGCTGAAACACTGGGCGTTGAATTGACCGGAAAGGAGGAGAAGATGGAATACAAAACCGATTTTGAAAGCCTTACGAAATATTACGAAGCATTCTGGAACTGCGAGGTTCTCGACAGAATAGCCGCCTCGGTAACCGCAATCAGGGAAGGATACAAAAACCCTTCCAGGAAGGGATGGCTGACTCCTGGCGTCGTCATGAGCCAGCCGGTCGAAAAAGTACTCGACATTTTTGAGGAAGACATCCTCTCCGTTTATCACGGAGGATTAGCCGTACCTTTTTTCTGGCCCAACCTCGGACCCGATGCGTTTTCCGGTTTTCTTGGAGCGGAGATGCATTTTCCCCTTGAGTCCGCAAACACTTCGTGGTCAGACTGGAAAAAAAACCTGCTGACCGATTATGAGAAAACCGGCGAGCTCGCCATATCCGATGAAAATCTTCTTTACAAAAAAAATATAGAACTTCTCAGGATGGCCGCCGAAAGGGGAAAAGACAGGTACCTTGTGGGAGTTACGGATTTACACGCGGGTTTTGACTCGCTCGCCGTTTTAAGAGGCGGGCCGGACAAAGTGGCAAT
>CAZYYF010000142.1:0-696 GCA_964650875.1 uncultured bacterium | reverse complement strand
AGCCATGCGTTCCCTTTTTGCAGCGTGGAAGAAGGTGTATGATGATTATTTCAGCATCGTCAAAGAAACTCAGAGAGGTACCATAACATGGCTCGACATATGGGCGCCAGGGAAGATGTGCGCACTTCAGAATGATTTCTCGTGTCTGGTTTCACCCCGGATGTACAGGGAATTTTTTCTTGAAGGACTTCTTATGGAAACCGGGTACCTTGATTATTCCATATACCACCTTGACGGACCAGAAGCCCTCCAGCATCTCGATATCCTTCTCGAAATACCTGGACTTAATGCCATACAATGGGTGTCAGGCGCCCGTGCTTCTGGGGAAGGAATAGAGAAATGGTTTCCCCTGTATAAAAAAATACAGGAAAAAAAGAAAGCCATTATTCTTTATCCGCGTCCCGAAGAGATAGACAAAGTTCTCGAAAACCTTAAACCCGAAGGTCTTATGCTTAAAACCTACAGCGATTCGGAAAAGGAAGCCGTGGATATATTAAAAAAATTGGGGTGGTAAGTTTTCTGAATAAGTTGAGAGAGGGGGGTATAATTAGGATAAGAAGTAAATTTGACAATTTGTAGAGGTGTGTAATAAAATAAAAGTAGGGTACTTTGTGGAAAATAAACCTCAGTTTGCCTTCAGTATCGTGCAAAGGCAGACAAGAACCCGAATTTCCGGGACGGGGTTCAGTAAATATT
>CAZYYF010000141.1:0-3473 GCA_964650875.1 uncultured bacterium | reverse complement strand
TCATATACATCCATATATAAACAGGCAGTTGCAGATTAGCCTTATCAAAAAAATCTTTTTCAGTATATCTCGGAGGGTCAGATGTGCCAGTTTTTATGTCTATCACTGTCAGATGTCCAGAAGAAGTTTTTTCTATCCTATCTATTTTCCCCTTAAGAACGAGTGAAGGCAGTTGTATGGTAATATCTTCTTCAAGTCCTACAATTTCAACACCAAGGTGTTTTACAATAATCTCGTTGAACTTATTCACTACCTCTTGTGTCCTTATTTTCATTACATCCCTGTAAAAAGACGATATCAGACCTTTTGTGTACAAACCGTCAATTTCTGTCACAAGGTTGTTGTTGAAATTCTTTTCAATCTCCTCTTTATGTTCCTCAGATAGAAACCTTCCTTTGTATTTTTCAAAAATTTTCTGCATCACACTGTGGATAACAGTACCCCATAAATCCATAGCCTCATCTATTTCAGGTCTGTTATAAACACTCACACCTTCTACCTTCTCAAGGTAAAACCTATAAGGGCATTTCAATAGCATCTCAAGCTGGGTAACACTTATCTTAAGTTTTCCGTCTGGAACAAATTTTTGTCTGAATTTCTCCTGTGAGAAGTTAAAATGATAAATTGCTTTCGGCAAAGTTGTAAAACAGTCTTCTTCAAGAACAGATTCTTCCTGTCCAAATAGAAATATAGATTTCATCTGGTTTTTGCCGGCTACTTTGGAAGGATAGGTGAAAACGACCCGTTCATTCTCGCTTTTAAGCCTATAGATATCAAACCTTTCACGGGCCATTCTAAGATTATAGTCTGTAAATCCCAATTCTTTTTTAAGTCTGTCGGGAATAAAAATCTCTTCAACCGAAGGAGCCTGCGGCATATTATCTTCAGTTGCCCCACCTATGAAACAAAGTTTTTTTTCTATACCCACGCTTTCAAGCACTCCACTAACTTTTATTCCAACCCCCCTACCCTGCTGTATGTCTATGAGTTCAAAAGACTTCATCAGTACCCCAAGAAACTCCTCAAGAGAAAAAATTGTGGAGGTTTTAAGGGATTCAAGAACCATTTCAAAAGAATATTTAACCTCAGGAATACCTGGTTGCCATCCAAGTATTTCTATTACCTTATAAACATCTTTAATCCATTCTTTACAGGATTTAACCTCTCCTGCAGTTTCTTTCAAAAGAGATTTTATGAGTCTGATGTTACTGTCAGAAAGGGCAAAAAAGTTGTCTTTGAAAAAACCTGTATGTTCAAACTCCTTCCTTGAAAAAGCAGAAAACTTCTCAGACTTTTCATGTTTTATTGCCCTGAAATGAGGGCTCATTAATAAACTCATAAGTACTTCCCAGTCATATGTGTCCCGAAAACTGTAAAATGCCAGCAGCTCAGAGATAGAAGAATCATGGGCAAGTGAATAACCAGGGATGATTTCACAGGGGATCTTATACCTACCAAAAATCCTCTGCGCCACTGCTCTGTAAGCAGGCATGCTGGGAAACACAACCATTACATCATTAAAGGAAGCCTGTGGATTGTCTTTCAGATATCTGGAAATAAGCCTTACCATACCTTTTATTTCTTCAGGCGGTGAAGAAAAGTTATAACATTCTACTTTACTTGTTACATTTTGGTTATTCAACCTTATTTCCTGCCAACTGCATACATTTTTCAAAAACAACAACGTCTTGTCAAGGATGAGATCTTTGACATCAGAGGATATTTTTTCATCATAACAGAAAGAAAAACATATATCTTCTATCTGTTGTATCAGAGCCTTCACAAAAGATTTCTGATAAGGCGGGATTTCATAAAACCCTTCAAGCACAAGATTATTCCATGGAACCTTATCTATAAATGTTGAAGATTCTTTGTAGATATCTTCCATATCAATAAGTTTTTCTTTCTCCAAAAATCTGTCATACTCTTTTATTATGTCAACAGCCTCAATCAGCACATCAAGATTGTAACCAAACTTCCAATTATAATTCTCAATACCCTGCTTTATTGTGCGGTAATCCACATCTGATTCAGAGGATATTTTTATATCCTTTATAAAATGTAGAATCGCAAGAGCAACACCTGAAAGGTTTTGTTTAAACAGTATACCTGTTTTTTTTTCTTTCAGCAGAGTAAGAATTATTATGTATTTTTCCACCTCAGAAATTATTCTACTGGAAGAAAATTCATCTACTATTTTTAACGCCAGGGTTTTAAGACTGTGGGTGGCAGGAAGTATGGATGAAGGATGAGAAAGATGGTATTTGAGCTTAAAATCCCTGATTTTGCTTATGTGGGGAGCCATATAAAGCGTCTTGAGGGGACTTAAGTCAAAATAACCTCTAATCAAATACTCTGTCTTATTCCTGTAATTGAAAGGAAAGATAACTATTTTTTTCATAAAACCATCTCTCGTATTTTGAGAAAATGTTATTCTATATTATAATATAAATATAGTTATCTTTATAATAACCCATATTCCAAAATGAGAAAAAAACAAATAAAAAAAGAGCTGTTGCATATGTCTATCTTCATTCATTTTGTATTCTTTTTCTACTTTATAAAACTTATGCCGGTACTTACCTATCCAGCAATCAGCAGACTATTGGGTTTTATATCCTTTTCATTAATGAGTTCCTCAAGAGAACGAATAAAAAAGAACCTTAAAATAGCATATGGTAATACCTTTAACTACTTAGAGAGACGTCGTATAAATATAGATATTTTTTCAAATGTTATAATGTCTTTCTGTGAACTCATCAGAGTAACAAAAATAGAAGATGACAAGATTCTTGCCATGGCATCCATAGAAGGAGAAGAAAAACTTCAATCTGCCCTGAAAGAAGGAAACGGAGTTATAGGCGTATGTTCTCATATGGGTAATTTTCCCCTTCTTGAAACAATTCTTGTTAAAAAAGGCTACCCTGCAAATGTTATTGTGAAGGACCCCACTGCTGAATACCTGGCAAAGTTCTGCAGGAACCTTTCAAAGAAAAACAAAATCCCTTACATCTCTAAAAAGGATATAAAAGCAACCATCAAAGAAGCCCAGCAATGGCTGTCCAGTAACAAAGGACTTTTGTCTTTTTACATTGACCAGCATGCAGGTAATGGGTTATCTGTTATGTTCTTTGACAGAAAAGTATTTGCTCCTACTGGAGCCGCTGTGTTTGCAAGAAAGTATAATTGCCCTGCTATTGGAATATTTTCATACAGGATAAAAAACGGCAGCCATAAGATAATTATAGAAGGACCCTATCCTTTGAAGAAAACCAACAATGTAACAGAAGATATAAAAGACAACACCACCCAATTTATGCAGAGAGTGGAACATTATGTAAAACTATACCCGGACCAGTGGTTCTCATGGCTCCACCGCCGTTTCCGTTAATTATCGATATACCTATCACTTAAAGGCCAACCTTCTCTACCTTGTAGTCTAACACACTGGCAGCCGCCGAGCAATAACATCT
>CAZYYF010000140.1:0-3490 GCA_964650875.1 uncultured bacterium | reverse complement strand
TCCAGCAATGCATACCAGTCTTTGCAGATGTGGATTATCATTCTCTTAACATATGTCCAGAATCTATAGAAAAAAACATCACGAATCGTACAAAAGCCATTGTGGTAGTCCATCTCGCGGGACAACCTGCTGATATGGACAGTATTATCCGTATAGCAAAACAACATAAACTTTATATAATAGAAGACTGCGCACAGTCACACGGTGCACGATACAACAACAGGTTTGTAGGTTCTATTGGAGATATGGGGTGTTTTAGTATGATGAGTAGCAAGCATACAACAAGCGGCGGACAGGGTGGTATGGTTATCACAAACAACGAAAACTTTTACTGGTCCGCAAAGAGGTTTGCAGATAGAGGCAAGCCTTTTGGAACAGATGAAAAAACCAGTATTGTAGCCGGCTTAAACTACAGGATGACTGACCTTGAAGCTGCCATAGGCAGGCAACAGCTAAAAAAACTTGACCGTATCAGGAAGAGAAGGCTACAAGTCTACCTGGAACTGAAAGAACTATTCACCAAGGAGTTGTCGGCATTCAGGTTTTGGGAAAACCTGCCCGGGGCTGAACCAAATCCCTGGTTCTGTTTTGTTCATGTAGATAGAGAAAAAATAAAGGAGCAGAACAACGTAATAGCGGATGCCCTCCATGCAGAAGGTATGTATGTAGGAGCCCATTATACGAATCCTATGACACAGTCCAAATGGTTAGTTGAACGTAATACCATAGGTCAATCCCATCTCCCATGGACACTACCGGGTGTAAGAGAGATAAATTATACAGATGCCTGTCCCAATGCAGAAAAGGCACTTATGGACCACTTGACTTTTTACATGAATGAGAACTGGAAAAAACAGGAGATTAAAGATACTCTAAAGGCATTCCAGAAGGTAGAAGATTATTACATGAAAAAATAAAACTTTCAAATAACACTATTGGTATATGGAGGACAAAAATGCTTATAGATATACACACCCATGTAATAAATGCATGGGAAGAAGGTCCGGAGAAACATTTTACTACAAGCGGGCTCGTTAAAACAATGGACAGATTGGGTATAGACAGGTTTGCAGTTCTTCCGATAGGAGCAAGCCCGGAAACAAGGTACTTCTATTTTGGTACAGAAGAAGTCTTAAAAATGTACAAAAAATATCCTGACAGGGTAATTCCTTTTTGCAACGTGGATCCCAGAGCCGGTTCTAATTCTGACAAGACAGACTTTTCATGGATACTCAACCATTACAAAGAACAAGGGTGTAAAGGACTGGGAGAACTCACTGCCAATATGTATTTTGACGACCCCAAATGCCTAAATCTTTACAGGTACTGCGGAAAGGTAGAATTTCCTGTGCTTTTTCACCTTTACGGCAGGTTTAACGGCAGTTACGGTCTGGTGGATGAACTTTACTTACCACGGCTGGAAAGAGCCTTAAAAGAATGTCCGGATACTGTATTTATAGGACATGCCTTTGCTTTTTGGTCAGAGATAGATGGTGGTGTAACAGAAGACACAAGGATAGGATACCCCAAAGGAAAGATTTCTTCACCAGGCAGACTTTGCGAACTGATGAAAACATATCCGAACCTCTATGGAGACCTTTCCGCAGGCAGTGGTTATAATGCTATTACCAGGGATATGGAATTTGGATACTGGTTTCTTGAGGAATTTCAGGACCATCTTCTTTTTGGAACAGATATCTGCCATAAGGGACAAGATGCAGAAATTGTTCCTTATATCCATGAGGCACTTACAAACAACCGTATATCAAAGACATCTTATGAGAAGATAACAGAAAAAAACGCAAAAAAACTTTTATCTCTTTAAGGGAGGGAAAAATGGCATTAGTTAAGTTTGAGAGAATGAAGGAATTGATGGATATTCCTAATACAGCAGAGATACTTCTTAAGAACCCAGGAAAAGAAATCAAATTTTCCCTGAACCTTAAAATGACCAATGAAGACATTATATGTTTTGACGCTTTTGTTGTCTATCATAATGTGGTTCTTGGGCCGGCCAAGGGAGGCATAAGGTTTTCTCCACGGGTTTCCTTTGAAGAGGTAAGGACTTTTGCAGAAATTATGACTTACAAAAATGCCCTTATGGGGCTGCCTTTTGGAGGAGGTAAGTCAGGTATTAAGTTTGACCCTTACCAGATGGACGATTTTACCCGGATGGCGATAATAAAAGAATACGTTCATATGATACGAGAAGAACTTTACTCCGGTTCTTATATCCCTGCCCCTGACCTTGGCAGTTCTCCCCAGGATATGTCCATTATTTACGGAGAGACCCACAAACCTGAAACCGTTACAGGTAAACCTGTTATTATCGGAGGACTTCCAGGAAGGCTCCAGGCTACAGGAAGGGGAGTCTCATATGCAACTAAACTCGGTGTTAAAAACATATTGAAAAAAGATATTAAGACAACCGATATTATCATCCAGGGTTTTGGAAATGTTGGCAGATGGACAGCCTATTTCCTTTATAAGATGGGCGCCAAAATAACTGCTATTTATGATATCGGAGGAGTCATATATCATAAGAAAGGACTGGACATAGAAAAACTTTTCAAGTATGCCCCTTTAAGCAGAGATTCTATTAAAGATTTTCCTGAGAGCGAACCCATAACAGCCGATGAGTTTTTCTCTCTTGAGAGCGATGTGTTTATACCGGCAGCTGTTGAAAATGTTATAACAAAAGATACTGCTTCCAAAATTAATGCAAAACTGATAGTTGAAGGAGCCAATGACCCGACTACTGAAGAAGGAGAACAGATACTTCTCAACAGGGGTACAAGTATCCTGCCTGATTTTTTTGCAAACAGCGGTGGTGTTGTTGCATCCTATTTTGAATGGAGAAATGCAAAGTCAGGTAATCAGACATCTGAAAAAGAAGTTTTTGAACTCATAGATGGAAAAATAGATACAATCTACCAACAGGGAATGTCCATGCAAAAGAAACTTAAAAAAGCAAGCTTAAGAGAAACCTTCTTTGCCATTTCCCTAAATACCCTTATTGAGGCAATGAAGGCAAGGCTCTGGATTTAAGGCTTGTACTTACTGGCTTCTGTCGATTTTGAGCATAATAGATGTCAACCAGAGAATATTGAAATCGAAGGCATAGTTGCCAAGTAAATATTCACTCAACCACGTCATTGGGATTGCCACGGCAGAAAACGCCTCGCAATGACAACCGCCGGGGGCTCATTCTCTCGGGATGACAACACGGTGTTCAGTGAATATTTACTGTGAATTATTTTTATTTTCACTACTTGAAACTCTGGCATATATTCACAGAAGGATACTTCATTTTGCCTTTAAGGAGATACAATTTTACAATTACTTCCGGTATAGATATCTTTTATATTCTGCACTTCGCCTTCCATATCAATAAAATAAGGGTTATCAGGATTCTTTACTTCTGTTGCAAGATGTCGTATTCGTATTTTCAAAGGAAATTTTACCCTATAAGGTTTAAGTTCAGGCATCA
>CAZYYF010000139.1:0-3506 GCA_964650875.1 uncultured bacterium | reverse complement strand
GCAGCCGTAAGTAAGGTGGTCTGTACAAAAAAAGAAGCAGTATCAGCCGTTGATACAGTTCTGGATTCTATCAAGGCATCTTTGAAAAAAGGCAACCCGGTAACTCTTATAGGTTTCGGAACTTTTGCCGTAGCCAAGAGAAAAGCCAGAAAGGGAAGAAACCCGCAGACAGGTACGGAGATAAAAATACCGGCAAAGAAGGTTCCTGTTTTTCGTGCAGGTAGCCAGCTGAAAAATGCCGTGAAGTAGTTCTTGACAAAAAAACTTGACAAAAAAAAATAAGGTGGTATAATAGTAGCAGATAATAAAAAATAAAAAGGAGGTGAAAACAATGAAAAAGACGAAAAAAGGGTTTACCCTTATAGAGCTGTTGGTAGTTATAGCGATTATCGCCATTCTGGCGGCTATGCTACTGCCTGCTTTAGCAAGGGCAAGAGAACAGGCAAGAAGGTCTGTGTGTATCTCCAACCTGAAACAGTTAGGGTTAGCTCTGAAGATGTACAGCCAAGACTATAAAGAGTTTTTCCCTCTCGCATCCAATGCCGCGATTGCTCCTACTGCTAATGATGCTTCAACCCAGAGTACAGTAGAAAATCTCAGGCTGTTGTATGATGCCTACATCTCTTCGGTAGACACGTTTACCTGCCCTTCAGACATCAAGAAGAATAGCAGTATAACTAACACCAGTGATCTTCTGTACCAAAAGGTCTCTTATGCCTATGCAAGGAGTCTGTCAGAACAGGTGGACACAGAGACTGTCCTTATGGTAGACAGGGCTGGTGAGAATGACGATGGTGTTACTGCTGGTGCTGGCGGACGATGGAACAGCGGGCTACAAGTCGATGTTAATACCAGCCCACTTGAAAAAGGAGATATGACAGCAGGTTATGTCAACCATAAAAATGATGGTGTCAACGCGCTGTATGTAGGTGGCAACGTGTCGTGGATACCACGACAGAGGGCACGGACCGACCAGGCATTCCCCAATCTGTTGAATGACAGTGCTGCGATAGGCGCGGTGTTTAACCCGTAAGTAAAACAGCTAAAAAAGAAAAACCCTTCATTCATCTGAGAAGGGTTTTTCTTTTTTACACAAACAAGCTTATAGATTGAACTTTTCTGCATCGTTTATTGTCTTATACTTTTTTTATCTCTTCCTGCCATTGGGAGAACTATACGATATGGGAATCCCATCAAAATGACCAACCGGAATATTAAAAATATTAACATTTTTCAGAAAGCGTGATATACTATAAATAAAAGTGGTTGTGTCAAGTGAATGTGGCAGAACCCCTTTTTTATAAAGGAGAGAAAAATCATGAGAAGAATATGGATGTGGATAGTAGGTACAGTTTTGATGTCTACCTATCTTATACAGGCACAGCCAGTAGAGCAAAAAGCAATATTTTTCAAGCGGTTGGCAGAAAAACAGGCAGAATTACAGGAGATCAGCGGTAGGTTTGAGATAAACATGAATATAATGGGCAACAATATGAGGATCCCTGTAAAGTTCTGGAATAAATCTGAAAAGATGCGAATGGATATAGATATGTCCATGCCAGGGATGCCTTCTTCTATGGAGCAGGTTATTATTCTGGATAGCAAACAACTTATCCAGTATCAGAAGATGATAAACACGGTTATGACAGCAGACTTAACCAGGATGTCTGAGGAAGTAAGAAAAAAGATAAGGGAAAACCAGTCTTCTATGTTTGGATGGGAAGAATCTATATCCATATTGAAAAAAATAGAGGACAATGTAGAGATTGAAGAGAAAAACAGGGATGGCAAGAAGTTCTATCTTCTTACAGTAAAAGACTTCAATAAATTACCAAATATGCCATCAATAGGAGGAAATAATAGCAAACAGATGTTCAAAAAGATGCTTTTATGGGTGGATTATGATTCACTTCTTCCTGTAAAAATGGAGATTTATGGAGAAGCAGAAACCCCGGGTATATCGATAGACTTTCTTGAGTTAAAGACAGGTAAGGTTTCTGATGATGTCTTCCATATCAAATTTCCTGAAGATGTAAAATATATGGATATTACTGATATGGTAAATAATATGTTTAAAGGCATGAAAGTGCCAGGAACTGAAACTCAATAATCTGTATGATATAACCATTACAAACAGTAAAAATATCCAGGTATCAGGAGAACCAAAAACAGTGAAGTACGATATAAAGATAGTGAATGCAGAGATTATAGATGGAACAGGTAACGAACCTTTCAGCGGGGCAATAGGAATAAAAAACGGCCGTATAAAAAAAGTGGCAGATTCTGTTGCTGGGGATGCTAAAACAGAAATTGATGCTAAGGGACATTGTACTTCTCCTGGTTTTATAGACCTGCATACCCATTGTTTTCCTGGCCCTACCATAAACTACCTGCAACAGGGAGTTACAACAGTGGTGGGAGGCAACTGCGGTTTTGGTTATGGCAGAGTGGATAAAAGCATACAGGATCTAAAAAAATCAGGAAAGAACAAAAAGGTTCTTCAAGGACCTAACTTCGCACTGCTGGCAGGTCACAACAACATCAGGATAGAGGTAATGCAGAGGGATAATAGAGCACCTTCAAAAACTGAACTTGACAAGATGAAACAGCTGCTTAAAGAAGAGATCGATGACGGTGTTTTTGGTTTTTCAACAGGGCTGGCTTATGTCCCTGGTGCATATTCCAGAACGGATGAACTGATAGAGATGACCAAGGTGTTAATAGGTACAAAGGCTTTTTATGTCTCTCACATAAGAGATGAAGGTAACAAAGTAGTAGATGCGGTTAAAGAGGTTCTTGAAATAGAACAAGCAACCGGCGTACCTGTGCATATCTCCCATCACAAGGTATGTGGAGTAAAAAACTGGGGTAGAAGCAGAGAAACGATAGCCCTTATTGAAGGAGCCCGTAGAAAAGGCGTTGATATCACACTTGACCAGTATCCTTACACGGCAAGCTGTGGAACAATACAGCTTCTTACGCCTCCATACGCAGGAGAAGGTGGTCCTGAAGAAATACAACAGAGGCTTAAGGGCAATAAAAGGCAAGAGATACTTGAAGCGGTTATGGAGAGACTGGACGACTTTTATGAAAATGACCTTTCAAGAATAGTGTTTACAAACTGCGCTCCTGAACCTTCCCTTACAGGCAAAACACTGGCGGATGCAGTGAAGGTTTTCGGGAGAGAAATGACCCCACAAGGTGCAGCCGAAACAGTTCTTGATATCATATATGCAGATCCCTCTCATGGCGGAACTATGGCGGTATTCCACAGTATGTCTGAAGATGATGTGGAATATATCCTGAAGTACCCCGCCACCTGTGTAGCGTCTCATGGCTGGCAGACTTCTTTAAATGCCGGGTATACCCACCCAAGACTATATGGAACTTTTCCGCGGGTGCTTGGAAGATATGCAAGAGAAAATAATCTTATTAGTTTTGAAGACGCCATCAGAAAAATGACAATGCTGCCTGCCCAAAGGTTGTCTTTAAACGATAGGGGGCTT
>CAZYYF010000138.1:0-3519 GCA_964650875.1 uncultured bacterium | reverse complement strand
CAAAGTTAAGCACAAAAGAAATTAAAGATTTTATATTAAGTATTTATAATTATAATGAAATGGAATGGCACCACGCGGGCTACTATAAAGGCAAAATGAAAAAAGTGTATTTTTTAAATGCTAAACAAATTATTAACATTGCAAAACAATTAAAAAACAAAAAATATGGAAATCGTAAAAACAAATGAAGTAAATGCTACTAATAATAGTAGTAATGTCAAAAAAGAGGTAGCTGGCAATATTTATTGGAAATATGATAAAGCTACTAAAACAGGCAAATTAATTTTAAAAAAGGCAAATGAAGCGTATGAAGTTAAGAAATTAACAATTAAACTAACTAATCTTTATATTTTTATTAAAGATGGTGGTAAATTAATAAGTCTTTCTCTTTTTGGCAAAGAGGATAACTCGGATGATTATTATTTTATATCTATTCCAAATTATTTTTTTATTGACATTTACAATTATAATGCTTCAATGATTGATATTGAGAATGATAAAGGTCGATTAAGATTAAATTATCAAGACAGCTTTGATAAACAAAAAATTACTGATGATGATAAAAAATACTTTAATATATTAAATTATCTTTGTAATCACGACAATAGTAATTTAAATTTTAATATATTAATTTTTATAAAATGATGTTATGAAAAAGTGGCAAGTTATATTAGATTTATTAGTTGATGTATCTCAGTATCTCAATGAAGATATTTCAGAGCAGGTAACTAATACAAGTAAGAATAAACAGGAGGTCGTGGAGGAGAAGGATGAGGAGAACTTGACTGACTTTGAAACAATTAAAAATCTTATGAATGAAAGCGAAAAATTAAAAAAGACAAGCGAAGAGGAGTTGAATATTATGAAGTCTTTTTTAAACAGTTTAACAGATAATGAAGAATGAACTTTTAAATTTACTATTTAATGAGGCAAGGTCGTTGACAAATTTCAACTACCTTGTCTCATACACTTTAACCACGCGTGATAAACAGTTAGACCAGCAGGAGCGATGGAGGAAGCATATATTGAGAGCCACGCAGGAGGTAGTTATACGATATAAATTAATGCAACAGGCAACCAATAATTTAATAGAGTTACCAAGCGTGGTCTCATCTAATTATGAAGGTCTTTTCTTATTAAATGTAACATTAACTTCAAACAAATGCACGGGTTTCATTTATACTTTTTTAGATAAAAAAGAAGATAAAAAAGAACGAGATATCTTATTATATATTTATGATAATGGTGAATTAATAGATACTATTATATTAAAGCAAGGCACAAAAAACTTTGATTTAGTTTTTGAATATCGCAAGATATTTGAAAAGCAGTTGGCACCTATGCGTTCAAGAATAAATACAATGCAGTATAAATTATTATTACAAATAATGCAATTAATTAAAAAATATTTAAACGAATGATAACAAGTATTCCCGCCAGATATGAGCTCGTAACAGGGAGTGGGGCAAATACCATTAAATTAAACATATATAATAATAAGGAAAGATTAGATAATAACAATATAAAATTTGTTAAGATTGCTAATTATCTAATGAAAAACATTCCAATTTTGGATAATTTTATGCCCGATTACGAGCAAGACCCGATATATATAAGTAATGAAATACAATATTATTACAGGTTTTTTTATAACTTTCAAAATCTTATGTTTATTCAAGCGAAGACTGGTGAAATGACTTACAAATATGATATAAACAGAGCATATTTAACGATGTTAAGTCCATTCCTGGATGACGATAAATTTGAATATTTTTATAAATACAAAGAGGATTTTGTAAAAGCGGTAGGTTTCACGGCATATAGATATTACATAAAAGACGTGATAACAAATGAAATTATAGCGTTACAAAATGCAAAGCGTCCTGATCTACTTAATTTTTGTGTGGAGGCGTTGAATTACATAAAAGATTGTTTATTTAATGATTTAGGCAATATGATTAATTTTTATTATATTGATTGCACTGGATTTAATATTGAAATATATGAGGCTATGGAGCGTTTTAATGAATATTTAACATTATATTTAGAAAGTTTTTACAAAAATAATGGTATTGATACAAAAAGAATGAAAAAAGTAACTGTAAAATTTGAAGGTAGTTACAAAATTACATATAAAGAAGGCATTTATTATTTAGGAGAGCATCCATTTTTTGCAATGAATGGAAATAAATTAAGGAATTTGTAAAAAAAAGTTTGGCAATTACAAAAAAATATATTAATTTTACAAAAAAAATAAAAATTATGGGCAGAAAAAAGACAAATGATGACGAAAAATATTTAAAACGCCGCCGATATTATTTAAAAAGTAAAGGTTATTCTGATGAAGAAATAGAAAAAATGTTAATTGAAACTGCCGAAGACCCTTTATTTGACAGTGTTATGAATGATATTGACCTTGTGAACAACTTTAATAAAACACTATTGAACTCCAATGAAGGCAAGATGGATACTAATAATTCGGAGGAAATAATAGAAACTAATGAGGAATTTGACGAAACAAATACAAATGATAAAACATTTACAAATACAAATACAAATGCAAATACAAATGAATTTGTAAATGACGATGTAAAATTTGAATTTGACGATAATTTAAAAAATGAAGATAGTCAATTTACAGAGCAGCAGCAACAAGCCTCTAATGAACAATCAAATGATGTCAAAGAAGATAAAGAAGGTGGAAGTATAAGTGGCAAGATGTTTATGTTAACATTTAATGTTTTATTGACTACTGTTTCAAAATTTGTCAAAAAAGATTTAACATTTGATAATGACGAGATAAACGAATTCTCAAAGCTCTATGATGAAGCGTATCCAGAGGGATTGCCAATAAATCCAAAATATGTTTTTTGGGGTGGTATTATAGTAACTATTTCTTCAAAAGCATTAAAAAAATGATACAATTAAAGACGCCTTTTTCTATTTGTATAATAGGTTCAACGGGTGTAGGCAAGACAACGTTTATTGTAAATTCAATCATTAAAGATGTTCACTCGTCTAATATAATAAAGTATGACCCTTTTAATGAGTATGACAAGGGATATGATATTGAAATAGATAGTTTTTTGCAATTAGATTATACAAATAAGTTAATAATTATTGAAGAGGCAACGTCTGTATTAACATTTTATAATAGATTAGACATTATAAAAATGTTAACCAGGAGAAGGCATAATAATGTATCATCTATTTTTGTATTTCATAGTATTCGAACTATTCCTGTTTACATATTTGATTTTTTAGACGGAATTGTTTTTTTTAGGACTAATGATAGGAGGGACATAGTAGAAAAAAAATACAAAGATATCATTGACGAAAATTTATTAGACAAAATAACAAATTTGCCACATTACAAATACATTTATTTACACCTACGATAAAAAACAATAGATAAATGGCATTAAAAAAATTTGGTAAATTTAAAAAAATGTATTATATTTGCCGAAAAATTAATGAATAAGATTACTAAATTCTTTAAAAAACTATTTAATGGCAATT
>CAZYYF010000137.1:806-3523 GCA_964650875.1 uncultured bacterium | reverse complement strand
TTGATATTTTTGCCTGACTGTCAATAAAACTGTAAGTTTTGTTTATAAGTTCTATGTCAATATTAGAAGGATTTAAAATATCCCTTGTTATTTTCTTTACTCTAACGCTTACGTTTAGCGGTTTACCTTGACTATCTCTTATTGTGTGGTCGTATATTTTGCAAGTATCGCCAAGCCCTATGGTTTCCTCTTCCCAAGTGTCAACTATAACCTTGCTTAAATCTGAAGCCTTAACATTATATTTTAGTTGTGGCTCATCACTTGATTGAAGTTTTTCAAGTGCAGAAGCCTTGATGACTGGTTCTGGGTATGTTGTTATGGTGTAAGTTACTTTAATGTAAGGTTTTCCCATTAAACTTTCCTTTGTGTAAAACCAAGCGGAACTTGAACTTGCCATCATTAGATATAAGCCATAATTACTTATCGTACCATTAAACCAACCTTCAACCGTGCTTTTTATATCAAAAGTTTTAAGCCCTGTTCCGCTTCCCATGCTTAAAGTTCCTATGCTTGCACCAACAGCAGGTTTATTATTCCAAGTAACGGTATTTTCATTCCAGTCGGCGTTTAGTTTATAAACATTTATGCTTGAATTACTTGACCAAACATAAGCTGCCTCAAGATTTAAACTTGCACTTTCTATTACTGCCTCTTCTGGTATTTGAGATAAATTAAATTTAATCAGTATCGCATGGGGGTCTGCATAGTCAATATAATAAGTTCCCATTAGTCCTGAATTGCCAAAATTGGTATTTGCTTGATTTTGTCTTACATAAGTATCATCTGAGGGGTAAATTAACTTTTCATATTTTGTTTTTTCTGGTCTTGATGAATGCTGATAAACATATTCTTTTTTAATACGATAGTAATCAGCATTAGGACTATCAATAAATATATCACCATTAAAAGCCCTTATGTAGTCAAAAACCACCTCAATAGCACCACTTGATAAGTTTTTAAACCCAAGATATTTTATTGCGTTTTTTGATGAGTCGGCAATTGATGATAAATCCAAAGAAACATCATACCAATTCTTAGCCGATAGTGCGCCTGTGTTTACTGTTATCTCATTATAGGCACTTTCGCCAATCCCAAAAGTAAGTCCAGCATTATTATCAGTATCACTATAAATCCAGAATTTTAATAAGTTATGTCCGCTTAAATCAATTGTATTGTCACCCAAGTTATGGATAAAAGTTTCATTTAAGGTTGTTGAGTTTATTTTAAGCCCTATACTTTTATATTTTTTTAATGTATTTGAAGCAGTTATTGTTCCAGCACCGCTTGCAGTCCATAAGGTCTCATCTTCGCAAGGGTCTAAAACTGTCGTATTAATTGTGTTATTATCGGCGTCATAGGGATAAATCCTTGTAATTAAATTTGTGCTATCTTCTTCTCTTTGAATTTCAGTTAAGTTTTTATCACACCTTAATTGAAGCCCTGTCTCATTTCCTATTTTCCTTTTTAAATCAACTATCCTATCCTTTGAATGAAAATCAAGTTCCCCGCCTGTTAGTTCAGCCAAATCAGTTAGAGCTTCAAGTATGCTTACTCTTTTGTCGGCTTTTAAAAATACAGTTTCATCTATATCAACCTCGCCTTTGGTCCAGCCACTACCAGCAAGTAGCATAGTTAGAAGATTGCTAACAGTATCAAGTTTATCAAACCTATCTATTGTCTGATTAGATAACTCCTCAATTGCGTTATGATAGAGCAAAACATCAAATAAGTATTTGCCACCCGATAATGTTTTGTTAATCTTTTTAACTACGTATTCCTCACCCTCTATGTCAACATAACTTTCAGTCTGTATGTAGTCATCTGGCAGTATGGTCATATTAGCATACCAAGAACCGTTTATTTCCTTTGTTACTTTTAGAGAAAGTGGAGTTGCTATTGACAAAATATTGTGAGAAGCATAACCAAGTTGAGTATTAAAATTAACTATTAAACCATAACTAATTGGAGAGCCATTTTCCTCTAAAACTGCCCTGTACTGGTATAAAGTCCCCTCATCAAGTCCTGTTATTTGTATTTGATATTCCTGAGTTGAAGCTATGTCAAATTTAGTAGTTTCAGTCCAGCTTGTATCAATTGATTTTTTATATTCAAAATATGCTTTTATGTTAGCCGAGCCATCGGTTATTGCCTTGCCTCTTAGGATTGCTTCATTAAAAGTTATTCCAGTAGCAGTATAAGTCAAAACATAATTAGGATAAAAAACTATTAAAATGGGATAGCCATCATTAATTAAAGCACTAACATCATTAGTCCATATATTTACAAAATCCCAGTTTACATAAGCTGAAGCACTGTAAGAATAAACCATATCAGCAGTATTAAGTCCAGTCCCACCTGAAGAGGTTGACTGCCCTGAAGTTTGCTTGTCCCAGTAGCAATTAGAAATCGTAGCATAATTGCGTCCACAAAATCCACCAGTATAACTATTTCCATTTACGCTACCAGTAGAATAACAGTTTGAAATCGTGCTATAATTATATCCACAAAATCCACCAACATAACTTTTACCACTTACGCTACAAGTAGAATAGCAATTAGAAATTGTACCCTCAGAGTTATGTCCACAAAATCCGCCAATACCATAATTATTTCCATTTACACTACCAGTAGAATAGCAGTTGGAAATTGTACCATCATTATATCCACAAAATCCGCCAATACCATAATTATTTCCATTTACACTACCAGTAGAATAG
>CAZYYF010000137.1:0-706 GCA_964650875.1 uncultured bacterium | reverse complement strand
CAGTTGGAAATTGTCCCTGTAAGAGTAATATTAGCAGTTAAAATTCCTACATAATAATCTCCTGTTATATTTGCACTTATAACTCTAAGATTTTTTACCTCACCTGATATAGTTCCAAATAATCCATGGTCATCTTCTTGTCTTCTATCCATGTATAAATTGCTTATTTTATGCCCTTGTCCATTATAAGTTCCTGAAAATTTATTATTCCAAGTTCCTATATTTTTCCAGCCCTCATATACACCCCTACTTGCATTCCAGTTTTCAGTAGCCGAAGCCGAAGCGTCTATATCTGCAGTTTGCACGTAGTCTGCGTCAAGTGTCCAGCCATCAACACCAGTGCCTACTTTTTTTAAATCCGCATAAGTTGCAACATTAAAACTCATAGCTTACCTCTAACTAAAATAACGTCCTTGTTTAAATGCCTTGCGCTTGTTTGTGCATAAAAAGAGCCAATTAAAGATACATCTGTGGTAAAGATTATTTGCTCGCAAGTAAATTCTTCATCGTTATCGGCAAAGTCAATCTCATCGGTAAAGTAAATACCGCCTCGTTTTGTAAAGTTGTATTGTTCTTTTGTTATCATTTTGTCCTTTAAAAGAAATTAAAAAAACCTGTGCTACCAAATAAATTAGGTAATGCTACTTGTGTTGCCCTTGATGAACCAGCACCACCATTTCCACCATAACCATTTCTATATTCAGCA
>CAZYYF010000136.1:0-3579 GCA_964650875.1 uncultured bacterium | reverse complement strand
AAGGTTGTAGTAAAATAGTTTTACTAAACAAACTGGATGAGGGAAAAATCTATGGCAAAAAGACGGCTGAACAAGGAAGATGGAAAATTTATTATTGATAGAAAAGGTAGCCTCGAAGATAACATAAAACAGCTTGAAACTGAACTTGATGTTACATCAAAAGGTGCTCCGAAAATATATGAGAGGGAAGAAGACATAAAGAAAGATGCTCAAAAGACAGCAGAAGAAATACCGGAACAACAGCCTGTAAGCCCAGATAATACTATATATCATCCACCTGCTAACCAATTTTATTACAGGTATCATACACCTGATAGACCTGTTACTAAAACACCTCTGTTAAAAAATTCAAAGTTCTATATAACTGTTTTCGCCATTGCTGCGTTCGGATTTACTCTTATCAAGGCACCTGTTTTTAATTATACAACTCCATTCAGACCTGACCATGAATTGCCTAACATTGAAGTAGCCTTTAAGTATTACAACAACATTTTTGGTAAGCAGACAAGACAGGTAACATTGATAAAAATCGGTGAAAAAACAGTTTTAACTCCCATATCTATGGAACAGTGGGTTAATCTTGATATCAACAAAAAACAGCTTGTACTTAAAGAATACTTTTACAAATAATGTCCTGCCAGAGTAAGTTTTTGTTCCTGTAAATATTTACATTTTCCTTTACTTGTACTCCATGTAAAAATCAGGGTTTCCCATAGTAAAAAATCCTGGAAGATTTTCGGTTTTAACCTTACCTGTTTTAAGACTGTCAAAACTCCACAGGCCTGGTTTGTCCTGAGGTATATCAACCCATCCAAACAACTTCTCTCCATCCTTAAAAGATCTGCCGTCAGGTGTAAAGAGTGCCGTCGGTTTTTCAAAAAATATCCTGCCTTTCTCTCCTTGAGCAGGCACGTTAAAATAGATTCTTACTGGTGGATTCATATTGGAAGGGGTCCAACCATCTGGAGCATAAAGCACAAGGGGCGCATGCTTATCGGTAAATACCGAATAGTCTCCTTTGTCTGTAATGTCTATTTCATAAATACCTCCGGGTGCATCCTTCGGAATATTAATTTTTGTTGTTCCAAAACTGTTATCTATAACCTTATGTAGATCATGTCCCATCCAGATGTATCGTAAGACCGTATGGGGTTTCAAAATTAGACTGTTGCCAACTACCCATGGTTTTTGAATGCCGTTTTCTTCTCTTCCTTTGAAATGTTCCACTGAGGCACTTTCCTCTTTTTTCACAAGTATTTCCATAGATGTTTCTTGTGGACCTTTAGCAGCATAATGACCAAGAAATTTCGTCTCCCCGGGTTTTGTAATAAAAACCTTGATAGGTGACTGTTCTACACTGAATGCAAGGTATGAAGAGGGTTTTTGATTTTTTGTTCGCTCCATAACATCCATTGCCAGTGGCAGACCTTTGAAATATCTCGGTATCTGAGAAACACAGGTCAAGTTTATCTCTCCTGTTTCTTGATTTAATAAACGTTCTGCAACAAGCCTTCGCATACCATAGTCAAATCTGGCAACAACAGAAGGATTATTTCCGGTTTCTTCCCACAGAAAATATCCAAGAGTGCCGGTTGAGCGGTTTTGAGAAGGGGATTTAGGTGGAGTGATGGCTTCCTTATCCCAGTTGTACTGTGCTATTGCCATTGCCATTTTATAGAAAAGTCTGTCTCCGAAAAGATCGTATAGTTCAACAAAAACATCACCGTCGGTTTCCATCTTATAAGTAGAGCTTCTGTGCGGACGTGCCTTTGTTAGTAGCACTGCACTTTCAGGGTCGTATATCCAACGGTCGGTTATTTCGTAGATAAGCTCCTTAATCCTGGGATCCCAGCTAAATTCATAAGCCTGCGCCAAGTGCCTGACTGCAAGGATAACCCGCCAGTGGTGGGTTGTTGGTGTAAGATCCTTTTTTATCGCCTGGACAAAACTTGCCATTATATCTCCTGCCCGCCGGGAACCGGTTATGTAGTAATCAAGCAATACCTGGTCATAGTTAGCCACAGTAGATTGCTCATAAACACCTTTTGATGAACCTTCCCAGTACATCGGAAGGTCGCTCTTACGGTTTCTCGCTTGCAACTCTCCGGGACCTTCTGCATCCTCTATCAGAAGACCAGGCACCTTGGTGGGAGAACTCCAATGGGCAATATTATTATCAACAAATGCCCTGTTTGCACCTTCGGCGAACTTCCTTATTGATCGGTCCGCTGAACGTACATACAGATACCAGCTATCCGAACGTATCGTATAACTTCCACTGCGCCAGGAATGTATAATCCAGTGAGGGCCTGCATTGTAATCAATAAAACCGCCAACAGGTCCACCATCACCTTGTTTTACCTTTCCCCAGAACAGGTTTTCTATGAGAGTTTCTGCAAGAGGAAAGTTTTCTTTGTCTCTTGGGTGCATCGGTCCCATTACCCTGGTTTCTCTTATCCAGAACGGACTTACATGGGCAAAAACCTGTTCTGAGTGCAGAAAACTTATAGATGAGAGGTCAGATGTAGGTGTTAAAGGTGTCATAAGGATATAATGGGTCTTTGCCCATCCAATAGCATTGCTTGAATGTTTAGAGATAAAATTCAGGTAGTCTTCCAGCAGTTTTCTCGGCACCTTATCATAGGAATCTACCTTTTCAATGGGTAGCATACCCCAGTTTTTCATCAGGGATCCCATTCTGAAGTCAAGTTCTTTGCCTGATGCACAACTGAAAAGTTTGATATTCATACGGTTTCCAGAAACCTCAAATTCTTTCGGATGCTGTGCCGCCGCATCCCTGCATGAAAACATGAACCCACCATCTCTGTCTCTAACAGCAAACCAATCTCCTATTATCCCCTCTTTATCAGTGTCCTGTTTGCCAGTTTGTCTTATTTCAAAGATATTTTTGCCGTGTAGATACGGAGCCCATGGAGTAGTAGGATTGGTTGCACGGTTCCATATAGGCAATGATACTGGTTTCAATCCAAGTGATATACCTTCCTTCTGGATAATTCTGTAAGTTTTTCCCTTTACTATCGGAATTGAAATACTTTGTTGAGGAATTGATATGGAGGTAGAATTTTCTTTTGCACTTGCTGCCCGCCACGCCCCTGTCATAACAACTTTTCCATCGGTAAAATTTTTTCTCTCATCGTCTCCAATACTAAATAATGCTTTTGCATCTACGCCTGAAGAGATTTCAAACTCCCAGCCTATATCCCTGAACCATACTTCATTGGTGGCCCTCGTGAGTATAAGCGTATGCGTTGCTTCTACTTCCGGTCTGCCCGCTGTAAATTTAAGCCTGGTTATATGATGGGCAAGATCTTCTCCTTCAGCCGTTCTGTAATCCCCCTCTATTCTGATGACGGCGGATATAGGACCTGAAGATTCAACCTTCATTGAAGCGTTTTTGGCGGATGCCTTCCCAACACGTCCGTTCTGGTCTATGACATAAAGCCCATTAGCATTCCCCTCTTTTATCACTATCCTCTTGTCGTATCGGCATTCTTTTATCAATCCGCCATCTCTACCCACTGTGTATTCAGAGACCCCTGTTTTAACAGTAATTAGTTC
>CAZYYF010000135.1:0-3612 GCA_964650875.1 uncultured bacterium | reverse complement strand
CGTCTCTAATATAATACAAAAAATTGAATGAGATTGCCTTTTAGGTTATACTTAATAAAAGAAGTTTATAACCTGATAAAATATGAAAAAAACAGTAATATTCGGGGCAGGACAGATTGGTAGAGGATTTATCGGAGATATATGCAGCAGTTCGGGATATCACCTTGTGTTTGTTGATGTTGCCCAGCAGGTTATAGACCTTTTGAATAATAAAAGAGAATATCCTATCTGGATACTGGGTGACCATAAGGTTGAAAAAAGAGTTACTCATCTAAAAGCTCTCAGTTTTTCTGCAACAGAAGATATAGCAGAAGAAATTTCCAACGTGGAACTTATTTTTACTGCAGTGGGAGCGAATAATCTTTCACTTCTTGCACCTGTTATTGCGCAGGGATTAAAAAGAAAAATCTCACGAGAAAAAAAAGGATATGTCAATATAGTGATATGTGAAAACCTTCTTGGTGCTGCAGGCGTCTTAAGAGAAAATATTGAAAGGTATATGGATCCGTTAGAGAAAGATTATCTTGAAGGAAATGTAGGGTTTGTAGAAACGGTTGTTAGTAGGATGGTTGCTCCTTTACCTGAATCTCTCAAAGAAAAGGAACCTTTGCTTGTAACAGTGGAGCCATATAATATTCTGCCAGTTGCAAAAAAAAGTTTTAAGGGAGATATCCCTGAAGTGAAGGGTTTTTATCCGGTAGAAGATATTTTCCCATACGAAGAACTCAAGCTTTTTGTCCATAATCTTGGACATGCGGCGCTTGCATATACAGGTTTTCTTGCAGGATATGAGTTTATATGGGAATGTATGGAAGACAAAAAACTTTATGGGATATTGGAAAGGGTGACAGGAGAAACTAAATCTGCAATTATTAAGAAACATGATTTTGATAAAAAAGAAGTGGAGGATTACACAAAAGACCTTTTTTCTCGCTTCAAAAACAAGGCTTTAAATGATACTGTATGCCGTGTTGGGAGAGACCCGTTAAGAAAAATTGGAGCCAATGACAGAATAGCAGGTGCGATAAAAATCTGTCTGCAGCAAGGGATTTTTCCTGAAAATATATGTCTTGTTATGTCTGCCTGTTTATGCTATAATTACAACAATGATAAAAATGCTATGCTCTTGCAGGATATTATCAGGGATAAAGGTATTGACTATGTATTAAGAAACATTTCACAGATAGAGGAAGAAAAGGTTATTTGCAGGATAAAAGAGATATATAAGGAGATAAAAAGTGATAGCATCTATTTTAAAAGAACCTGAACATTTGGATATTGAAAATATAGATATTCCACTTCTATGCGATGATGAAATTCTTGTAAAGATCTCAGCGTGTGCTATTTGTGGTACGGATGTAAAAACTTATAGATACGGACATAAAGACATAGTTTTTCCAAGAATAACAGGTCATGAGATAAGCGGGGTGGTGACATCTGTTGGGAAGAATATCAAGATATACAGACAAGGGGATAGGGTTGCTGTTGCACCTGCTATACCCTGTGGTCTGTGTTATTACTGTAGAAAGGGATACCAGTCTTCCTGCGAAAACCTGAAAGAGATAGGCTACCATTATAACGGTGGTTTTGCCGAATATATGGTTGTACCTGCGGATGCTGTAAGAAATGGTTGTGTCAACAAAATTCCGGATAATCTTTCTTACCAGGAAGCGGCTATTGCTGAACCTCTTGCGTGTGTAATCAACGGACAGAGACTTAGTAGGATTGAACCAGGAGATACTGTTTTGGTTATCGGGGCAGGTCCTATTGGGTGTTTTCATGCTGAATTTGCTCTTAATACTGGTGCAGGCAAAGTAATACTTGCCGATATATCTTCTGAAAGACTTAAAATGGCGGAATTTACAGGAGCTGTTCTGGTAGATATGAGCAAACAGGATATTAAAACAGTTGTTGCTCGCATGACGGATGGCAGAATGGCCGACAGGGTCATTGTTGCCGTAGGTTTAGCACAACCTCAAGAGTTTGCCCTTGAGCTGGTTGCCAAGAGAGGTTCGGTGAATTATTTTGGGGGATTGCCAAAAAATACTCCTTATATTAATTTTAATAGCAACCTTCTTCATTACGGAGAATTTTTTGTTGTTGGTACGCATGGTTCAAGTCCTTTACATAACAGGATAGCCCTGGATATGATAGCTTCTGGTAGGATAGATGCGCGGAAATATATAACTCATACATTCAAACTTACTGAAATAAAAGAGGGTCTGGAACTGGCTGAAAAGAAAGCCGGGTTGAAAATTTTAATCTGCCCATAAAAGGAGTTGTGATGGATATTGATAAAGATACTTCATTAAAGTTACTGACTCAGATGATGCAGATACGGCAGTTTGAAGATAAGATAATGGAACTTCTTGCAAAAAACATAGCAGAAGGAGGTTCCCATCTTTATGCTGGGATGGAGGCAGTGGCTGTGGGTGCTATTTCTGTCTTAAACCCTGATGACTATATAACCAGTACTCACAGGGGACATGGTCACGCTATTGCAAAGGATGGGGATTTGAAAGCTCTTATGGCGGAGATACTCGGAAAGAAAACCGGTGTTTGCAAAGGGAAAGGAGGTTCTTTGCACCTTGCAGATGTTTCAAAGGGGAATCTTGGAGCCAATGGTATTGTTGCAGGAAGTCTTGGAATTGCAACTGGCGCAGGGCTTTCTATCACAAGAAGAAAAACCGGGCAGGTTGTTGTATGTTTTTTTGGTGATGGTGCGACCAATAACGGTATTTTTTTTGAATGCCTTAATATGGCATCTCTCTGGAAACTGCCAGTTGTTTACCTCTGTGAAAACAATCTCTATGGTATGAGTGTTTCAGTTAAAAGGGCGTCAGCAGTGCAGGACCTGACAAAAAAGGCTCTGGCTTTTGATATGAAGTCTGACTCTGTTGATGGACAGGATGTTCTTGCTGTTAGGGACACTGTTAGAAAATGGGTTGATTTCGCAAGAAATGGGCAAGGTCCGAGTTTTATCGTAGCCAATACATACAGATATTACGGACATAGTAGAAGTGATCCGCGGGTGTATAGGACAAGAGAAGAAGAAAAATTCTGGAAGGAAAGGGACCCTATAAAGATATTTTCAAATAGGATGGTAGAAGAGGGAATTCTTACTCTGGCGGAGATTAAACTTACCGAAGAAGAAGTTATTAAAAGTATAGAACAGGCCGTTGATTACGCAATGAAAAGCCCCTTTCCCGAACCTGAAGAACTTTACACTGACCTTTATGTTTAATATCGCAGATACTTTGGAGTGGAGAGAGCAAAATAAAAAGAAGACTCTTATATCCGACAGATATGACTCAAAGGAGTATGGTAAATGAGAGATATCACATATAGACAGGCTTTAAATGAAGCCCTTAACGAGGAAATGGAGAGGGACAGTAGTGTTTTTCTTCTCGGAGAAGACATTGCTATTTATGGAGGCGCTTATGGTGTTACTGCAGACCTGTGGAAAAAGTACGGGGATGAAAGGGTACTTGATACTCCCATCTCTGAGAATGCAATAGTAGGGGTAGGGTTAGGTGCTGCGCTTACAGGCCTGAGGCCTGTTGCTGAGATTATGTACATAGATTTTATAGGACTCTGTATGGAACAGCTTAA
>CAZYYF010000134.1:0-3633 GCA_964650875.1 uncultured bacterium | reverse complement strand
TAATAACGAAAAAATAAAGCAGCGGAAAATTTCAAAGAAATTTTCCGCTGCTGCTATTACTTCAGCTCATGAGCTAACTCATGAGCTAGCTCATGAGTTAGCTCATGAGCTGATTCATAAAATTTAAAAACGTAATACCCTATTTCTAATGACTAAAACAAATTAACTGCCTATAAACGTGACGAAAAAATTAATCAGATTCCTGACTATTAATAATTTTAACCGCTTCTAATAAATCTTTAGCCACATAATCTGGTTTTACTGAAAATAGTTTATCTTTTCCTCCATATCCTGTTTTAACTAAAATACATTTGCAGCCAGCTCTCTTTCCAGCTAAAATATCGCTGGTTTTATCCCCTATTAAATAGGATTTTTTGAAATTAATTCCGTATTCTTTTTTGGCCCTCAATAGCATCCCCGGCTCTGGTTTTCGGCAAGAACATTTTATACTAAATCTTTTTATTTTCCCTTTGGGATGATGGGGACAATAATAAATTTTTGTAATCTTGATTCCTTTCTTTAACAAATATTTACGGAGCCACTGATGCAATTTTTTGCAATCATTTTTAGTGTAATAGCCGTGGGCGATTCCTGCTTGATTGCATACAATGAAAACTAAATACTGATTAAAATCAATTAATTTTAATCCTTTTAAAGCATTCTTTTCGAATTCAAAATCTTTCCTTCGATAAACGTATCCTTTGTCTTGGTTTATAACACCGTCTCGATCCAAAAAAATAGCTCGTTTTGGTATATTTCGTTTTTTCATTTAATCAAAAAGTTTTTGCTCTAATAATTCACAAATAACATGAATAAGAAAAATGTGTGCCTCTTGAATCCGCGGCGTATTTTTGGAATTAACCTCGATCAATATATCACAATAATCTTTCATTTTTCCGCCTCCTTCCCCCGTTAAACCAATAGTTTTACAGCCTTTTTTCTTCGCGGTTATTAAAGCCTCAACAACGTCCTTTGAATTTCCGGAAGTGCTTATTCCTACTAAAACATCGCCCCTTTGAGCTAAGGCCTCAACTTGCCGACTAAAAACTTGTTCAAAAGAAGAATCATTAGCAATAGCGGTAATAACAGAAGTATTAGTAGTTAAAGCAATGGCCGGCAAAGCATCTCTTTCTTTTTTAAACTTTCCTATCAATTCGGCAGCAAAATGCTGAGCATCAGCAGCTGAGCCCCCATTACCGCAAATTAGAATTTTACAACCCCTTTGGATTGATCCTATTAAGGCATCAACCGTCTTTTCGATCTGATTACTTTCATGCATTAATTCATTAAAAACATTATTATGTTCTTCTAAGAATTTTTTGATATCGGGATTAGTATTCATATTATTAAAATTTATTTAAAAATTCGTCTTCCACGTCACTAAACCTAAATGGTCCAGTTTAAAGGGTTCTATTTTGACTCCCTGCTTCACGGCTGCTGCTTCGACTTTGTCTCGAGTAAACGATCGGCAAAAAACAAACATATGCCCTCCCCCGCCAGCACCTGAAATTTTTCCTCCCACGGCACCGGCTTTTTTTAATTCATCATAGAGATGATCAATCCATGGATTAGAAACATGCGAACTAAATCTTTTTTTCAATTCCCACGCTACATCCAATAACTCTCCAAATTTCTTTAAATTTCCAGATAATAATGCCTCTTTTACATCTACCACCAGTTTTTTGGTTTCTAGCATTGCTTTCAGCGTGTCAGATTTACTCTTCACGTTTTTTATTTGTTCTTCAATAATTTTGCCAGAATTCGTCCGCTCACCAATATTTAACAGAACAAGATTTTCTTCTAAATTAGAAATCGTTTCCTTAGACAGATTAAGCGGCGTAACTCTTACAAAATCTTTTCCTTTAAATTCAATAAAATTTACTCCGCCAAATGCTGAAGCGTATTGGTCCTGTCTTCCTCCTATGTTTTTTAATTCCACTCTCTCTATATGATAAGCCAACTCGGCTATTTCATATTTATCCAATTTCTTATCTGCTATTTCATTGAATAGCCCTATGCAGCAAACAAACATAGCCGCTGACCCACCCAATCCAGCTCTCGTACTCGTAATATCTTTATACACATAAATATCCAATCCCCATTTTTCTTTATACAAGTGCTTGATAACGCTTTTTACTATATCAAATTTTCCATCTAATTTAATATCTCTGATATCAGAATAAACTATTTCTCCTTCCCCTATAATTTTTATTCTTAATTTTCTATCCTTCCGAAATTTCAAAGTAGCAGTTATATGCTTAGTAATGGTTGTATTAACAACCATTCCGCCATATTTCTCAGAAAAGGGACTAACATCTGTTCCCCCTCCAATAAAGCTTATTCTTAATGGTGCTCTACTTTTAATTAATTCCATATTTTTATATCTTTGATATCTTCTTGAAATTTTTGATAATCTTGAGGAATACCGATATCAATAAAATATCCTTTTATTTTAAATGCAGCCATCTGTCCTATAAGTTGCGGGAAAACTTCTTTCTCTAAAGAAATATTTCGATTAGACGGCAAATCCTTAATAATTTTTTTATTGATTAAATAGATTCCTCCATTAATAAAACCCCCTTCTTTGGTAAATTTTTTCTCTTCAAACTTCATAATAACATTTTTTTTATTAATTGCCACCCTCCCATAACGGCTTATATCATTTACCCAACAAACTCCAATAGTAATTGGCAATTTCATTTTTTTATGAAATTCGGCCATCTTTTTTATATTCACGTCAATGAAAATATCACCATTTAACACAAAAATGTCTCTATGCCTAATATATCTTTCTGCGTTTTTTAAAGCACCGCCTGTACCGAGGGGTTTTTTCTCTTCTGAATAAACAATCTTCACACCAAATTTCTCTCCATTGCCAAAATAATCTTTAATTTTTTGAGCCTTATAGCCCACCGCCAGAATAAACTCTTTCACTCCCTGATTTTTTAAAAAATTAATTAAATAAAATAAAAAAGGCTTGCCGTCTACGGGCAATAAAACTTTAGGAATTTTATCTGTCAGGGGCCTCATTCTAGTCCCTCGCCCTCCTGCTAAAATTAGCGCTTGCATAAAGATAAATACAAATTATTAATCTTTTCGACCATTAAATCGATTGTAAACTCCTTTACTCGCTCTTGTCCATTTTTTCCATATTCATTTCTCAATCTTTCATTTTCTAAAAGAAAAACTATTGCTTGGTGTAGAGCCTCCGCGTCTTTCGGCGGTACCACTAGGCCAGTCTTTTTGTGTTGATTAATCCAAGGAACTCCCGTCGGCAAATTTGTGCTTATAACCGCCTTGCCACAAGCCATAGCTTCAAGTTGCACCAAACCAAAACACTCTGTTTTTTCTATTGACGGCAAAACAAAAATATCACAGGCATGATAAAAAGCTTTTAAATCTTCATCTGGAATATTATTCAAAAAGTGCACACGCTCCTCAATTTCCCAATCTTCCACTAATTGTTTAAGATCATTTTCCAATGGACCTGAACCAACGATCACCAATTGAGCATTTATATTCTTAAAAGCCCTTATAAGATATTCTACACCTTTATAATAAACCAGTCTTCCTACAAAAAGAACTATAGGAGATCCAATCTGTTTTTTTATTTCTATAATTTTATCTTTAATT
>CAZYYF010000133.1:0-3643 GCA_964650875.1 uncultured bacterium | reverse complement strand
CAGGATTTCCACCTATATAATAGAAGGTACCGAGAATTCCGGAACCGTGTGTCTTAACGGTCCTGCAGCAAGGCTTTTTGAAATAGACGACGAGATAATAATTCTCGGAATTTCCCTTGTTGAAGAAGGCAAATCCCTTGAGGGCTGGCATATAAAAATCGTGGAACTTGACGATAATAACAGGACAAAGATTGGATAAAAGTAAAAAATCTTTTTTTTTGAGGTTCTTTCTAAGTCTTTCAAGTGGCATTATTCTTTTTTATGCCTTTCCTCCTTTTACTGCTGGTTATCTGGCTTTCTTTGGATTTATTCCGTTGTTTGCTTCTTCAAAAGAGGATTCTGGTAGCAACTTTTTCTTTGGAACAATAGCAGGTTTTGTCTTTTACTCCCTTTCTTTTTTCTGGCTTTACCGCCTTGCGGGTTTTTTCTACCTTCTCCTTTCTCTTTACCTTTCCCTTTACTGGGGACTTTTTCTTTACCTTTTGTATAAACTTCCCTCTAACGGTAGAATATTCACAGGGATGTTTATATGGTTTTTTCTTGAAATAATAGTTTCATATTTATTGACCGGTTTCCCATGGCTTTTACTCGGACTTTCCCAGTGGCAGGAACCGCGCATGCTTAAAACAGCAGGATTTTGTGGAATATATGGCGTATCATGTCTTGTAATTCTTATCAATCTGACAATTTTCCATGCTTTTAGAAGGAAGTACTTTCTTTCTTTTCTTTTATCTATAGTAATATTTGTGGCTATTTTTATTCTGCCTTTGGAAAAGACGCAAAAAATGATTTGTTCCGGAACTCTGAAAGTAATGGTTGTACAGCCGAATATTGTCTCTGAAGAAAACAAACAACCAGAACAGATTTTTGAACTACTCAGAAAACTGACGAGCCAGAATTTGAAAGGTTCTGATACTGTTCTTGTGGTATGGCCAGAAGGTAGTTTTCCAGATATTTTTGAAAGATATCCTTCTCTTGTGAGAAAAATGAGAGATCTCTCACACAGATATTCTTTAAACATACTTATGGGAACTTTCTGCCCTGCGCAGGAAGGCGTTTATAACTCTGCTGTAATGTTTAATAATAGTCTCTTACAGGTATATAACAAAAACCATCTTGTACCTTATGGAGAGTTTATTCTTGGAGGCAGGTATGCTGTGATAAACAATATATTTAAAAAAACTGCCGGTTATCTTCCGAATGTTAACCCAGGAAAGCAACAGAAAGTATTTGATGTAAACGGCAAAAAAATCGCGCCACTTATATGTTTTGAAAATATCTTTCCTGAAATGACAAGACAGTATGACAAAAATGGTGCAGAGGTTTTCATAGTACTTACAAACGATTCCTGGTATGGTATGTCCGCAGGTCCTTACCAACATTTTGCGCATAATATTTTTAGGGCAGTAGAAAGCGGGAAATATTTCATACAGGCGGCATTAACAGGAATAAGCGGTATTGTTTCCTCAGAAGGGAAAATAGTCAAGGTAATTGAGGAAGATGGCAAAAAGATGAAAGTTCAAGGGCTCCTGTTTTATACCGTACCTATGATACAAGGAAAGACTTTCTACTCACAATTTGGAGACCTTCCACTGTTTCTTTTGGGAATTTTTTTTATAGGAGTTATACTATGCAGATGGAAAAATTAGAAGCCGTTATAGGATACACGTTTAGAAGAAAAAAACTTCTTGAAGAGGCGCTTACCCATCCTTCGTACGATAGCGTCTATTGCTACGAAAGGCTTGAGTTTCTGGGGGATGTTGTACTTGATGCCATAGTAGGAATATACCTTTTCAAAAGATATCCCGAAGCCGACGAATCCTTCTTGACTGATCTTAAATCTGCATATGTCAATAGTCACTATCTCCACAATGTTGGGATGATACTTAAAATACAGGAGTTTGTAAGGTGTATTAACCAACCACCTAAGTTGGATAATTTTGTTGAGGCTGTTATAGGTGCGATATACCTTGACGGCGGATGGAAAAATGCAGAAGCTTTCATAAAAAGGTTTATACTTGACAGAGAAATGAAACCGATAAGCAACTATAAAAACATTCTTTTTATGGTAGCAAAAAAATGTTTCAACTCAGAGCCCGTGTATATTCTTGTAAAAGAGGAAGGGCCGCCTCACAAGAAAAAATACACATTTAAGGTTAAAATCCCGGGTAAAAAGGTTGTGGGAAATGGTATAGGTAGTAACAAGAAAGATGCTGAAATGATTGCAGCTGAGCAATTGTTGTTAAAGATTAAAAAGCATTATCCTGTTGTAAGGGATCTTTTGGAAAAGTAATGTAGAATATTAGGTAAATATTCACCCAACCACGTCATTGCGAGGCGTTTTCTGCCGTGGCAATCCCTCCGCTCCTCGCAATGGCAACACGGTGTTCAGTGAATATTTACGTCCCATAAAAGTTTTTTACTGTGGAGTTTTGAAACCGCTCCCCTGAAAGGGTAAAATAGTATTAATTAAAAACGGATACATCCGTCCCTTGTCATTTTGAAATTTATTCAGAGTCTCAATCGATACTTTGAATAAAACTTTTTAGAGCCCGAGTTCGTCCATAAGTGTTTTCAGATAGGCAATATCCTGTTGGGCAAACCATTCTCTATCTCCAGCACGTGGGGCCTCAATACACAGAAAACCTTCGTATCCATATTTGTCAAGGACTTTCAGATATTCCCTGTGGTTGATTGTACCATCAGCAAGGTTTGTTGCAAATCTTGACCCATCCTTCAATTTATAGGAATTCTTAAGATGCACATAATAAAGGTTTTCTCCGAGCATTGATACAGTATCTTCTATCGTTAAGGTATCTTGCAGATACACAATGTTACCAAAATCAAGATTGGCTCCTACAGCCGGGTTATCCAACATTTCTAATAACCTCATGGTTGAAACTGGTAAGTCGTGAAGGTAATTCATGTGTATCTCAAGAGCAAATTTGAAACCTACCTCTTGTGCAATCTTTGCCAGTATTTTCAGATGATCTACCCCTTTTTGCCAGTCCTCTTTTGTTGCAACCGCAGAACCACCAGGTATCATTCCTACAGCCATGTTACATACAGTGAGTTTGAAATTTTTTGCCGCTAACTTATAAAACTTCATACTTTCTTCTAAACTGGTTATCCTTCCTCCGCCACCTAATACCACATGTTTCAACCCTGATGATTTTACAGCGCGTGCAATAGTGTCTATGTATTCTTCAGATGTCATTGCAGGGTCTGAACTTTCCCCTCTAAATTCTATTCCATCATACCCCCATTTAACTGCTTTTTGACACATCTCCGGAATGGTTTGTCCCTGCTCACAATAATTTACATGCATGATAATGGGCCATTTCATTCTATTTACCTCCTGGTTTAGATTGGTTAATAAACAGTGTCTTATTAGGTTATAATATATTTTGCTATTTGTCAATAATCTGTACAAATGAATCACACGCAGTTATGTGGTGGGATAAATATTTACTGGGATACGAACAACTGATTAGCAGTTGATGTAAAATTGTGTTATGATATTTCCGGACTTCTTTGTTAATACGAATTCGTATTCAAAATGTAAGTTCTCAGTTAACCCCGTTGTCGTTGCGAGGAATGACAACTCGGGGCAGGCTCTGCAATCCGACGTCCTTTGTCGTTG